>NZ_JAUBSH010000004.1:0-28346 GCF_036704705.1 Microcoleus sp. K1-B1
TTTTAATAATTTTAGGAATCGCGTATTAGCTTGCTGGTCTGATTAGATAAACTTATAACCATAAGTTCAGGAGAGCCTTCTTGTTTTTCAATTAAAGGGTTGATGATGCGGTACACCGTCATGTGGCTGGGAGACTTGACCCCTAATTCGTGAGCTTTTGCTTGTACTCTTAGGAAAACCTGCTTCGGGGTCATCCGTTTACTGCCCTTATTTCCTTCCCGATAGGTTGTGAGAATTAAATCTTGCCAGTCAGTATCAACTCGGTGCTTACCTTTATCAGAGCGTTCAGCTTCAACCAGACCCGACAGCCCTTGTTCTTCCCATTTATCCACTAACCGCCGCACCGTCCGCACCGACTTGCCCAGTTTTTGAGCAGCTTCTTTAAGCTTTTGGGCATACGTGGCGCGATCGCCTGCCTCCATAAGGCTTTGAATCACTTCGATCTTGAGCTTCGCCTCGTCGGAAAACTCAGAGGCGATGGTATTGGCTTCTTTGAGGTTGCCCCTCTCATCTGGAATCGTTTCTGAGGGATGAGCATTAGACATAAACGTTAGTGTTTGATTAAAACATAAATGTATTTTAGGCGGTAAAACTGTGACAGTCAATGTGTTAACTTTGATTGTAATCCAGAATTTTCCACTTTCAGGCAAATGACACTTAATTAGTTAAATATCTGGAATTAGACATTTAATTTGTTAATGCAGTGGGATGCAAGGTGGAGGGAGAACAAGAAGTACAAATCGTTAGAACCGTTGCTGTGTAGGGGTTTTCGTTGTTCGCCGATTTGTGTCACGAATTCGTTAATGTGACAAATAATTTGTTACTGTACAACAACTTGTTTCTACAACCAAACTGCTAGATTTGGCATTCTCAATTAGGAATGACAGAATATGTCTAGGTCAGAGATTTAGTATCAGTCGCCACGTTTCGTCGAGGCTGTTGCTGAGCAGTTGCGTAGTTTGCATAAGGAATGAGAATTAAATAACTTCCACTCTTGAAAGTGGGACGGGCGGGACGCCCATCCCACAATAACAATTAAAATTGTAAGTTATTTAATTCGCGATCCTAAGTTTGGTGTTAAAGAAACGCTAGCCCGATTCTCCTAGCCACCATCGCCATCCGTAAACTGATCGCAAGCAAGCAGAAAAAGAAAGAGAACAACTGTTAGAACGCGATCGCCTTGCACGATCCGAAGCAGAAGCCGCTAACCGGATTAAAGACGAATTTTTAGCGGTGCTGTCCCATGAGTGGCGATCGCCCGTTTGCTTAAACACTGAATGACTTAGGTTTTGGGCATATTATATCTTAATTCCCTAACAATAAGTGGCATAATAGCTAAATAGGCAGGACTAACCGCAATGAATGTAGAACGTCGTACAAACTCCTTGAATGATCGAGAAGAGCTTACTGTAAATTTTCCTCAAGAGCTATGTACTGACTGCCAAGCACTCGAAGCACGACGATTTGCGGTGATAGTCGAGCACATGGCTGAGGCTTTTATTTCTATTAATTCAGAGTGGCACTGCACCTATGTCAACCATAAAGCAGAGGAGCTTTTAAACAGGAAGCGGCAACTCCTGATAGGCAAAAATATATGGACTATATTTTCGGTCGATCTTACCTCTGAGCTATATAAGTATTGTCATCGAGCGATCGTAACGCCAACGGCGCTCGAGTTTGAAGAACACTACCCCTCACTCAACAAATGGTTGAGAATTCGCCTCATCAAGAGTGAAGATGGGTTACTTATATACTTCCAAGACACTACTAAAACATCTCAACTCGATCAACAATTAAAAGCCGAAATCGCCAATTCGCAGCAGGTAGAAGCCAATCTTCAGAAAGAACAGGAGTTTTTGAAGGCAATCCTCAACAACGTTCAAGCTGGCATTGTGGCTTGCGATGCCGAGGGCATATTGACGGTATTTAACCAAGCAGCTAAAGATTTTCATGGAGTACCTCAGCAGCCAGTTCCACCGGAGCAATGGGCCCAGTATTATAACTTGTATTTGCCCGACGGCAAAACACCTATGAATACAGAGGATATTCCCCTGTTTCAGGCATTGCAAGGACACAACGTTCGTGATGTGGAAATGATGATTGTTCCGCAGCAGGGAACTGCGCGAATGCTGTTAGCCACTGGACAGCCAATTATTGCAGCAAACGGCGAAAAACAGGGTGCAGTTGTCGTGATGCACGACATTACACAGCGCAAGCAGGCAGAAACGGTTCTGCGCGAACGTGAAGCGCAATTATCGAGCATCTTCCAAACTATTCCTGATGGCATAACTATTCTAGATTCTACCGGACAGATTATTGTCGCCAATACGACGGCAGAACGGATGTTGAGATTGACTCGCAGCGACATAAAGGAGCGAGTCTATAACGATCCATCCTGGTTCATTACAACGGTGGATGGTCATCCTTTCCCAGAAGATGAACTGCCGTTGGCGCGGGTGATGCAAACAAGCCAGCCTGTGTATGGCATTGAATATGCAATTAACCATGCCGATGGCACCCGCACAATTCTCTCGTTCAATGCTTCCCCTTTGTTTAACGCAGAAGAACAAATTATCAATATCATTTCTGCTTTCAGCGACATTACTGAACGCAAGCAAACCGAAGAAGAACGAATACACCTTGTTCAAGAACAGGCAGCGCGTGCTGTAGCGGAGAATTCTCAACAACAATCAGCATTTTTAGCCCAAGTGAGTGCTGTTCTTTCGTCTTCACTGGAGTATGAACAAACTCTCCAAAGCATTGCAAAGCTGGCAGTTCCTTATTTTGCAGATTGGTGTAGTGTCGATCTAGTGAATGACGATCGCACAATTGGTCGGGTTGCAGTTGCTCATTCAGATCCCGATAAAGTGAAGTTTGGCTGGGAGTTGGCTCAACGCTTTCCCAGACATCTCGATGATGGGTATGGCATTGCTAAAGTCATACAAACAGGACAGGTTGAAATAGGGATTGAGATTACAGATGAACAGTTAGTTGCCACAGTGTCAAATGCTGAATACCTGGAAATCTTACGTGGAGTTGGGTTAAAGTCCTGCATCATTGCACCGCTACAGGCACGCGGGCGCGTGTTGGGTAGTATTACCTTTGTGTTTACTGAATCCGATCGCCACTATTGCCGGGAAGACATTGCCCTGGCTGAAGATTTGGCTCAGCGAGCAGCGATCGCCATTGATAATGCTCGTCTCTATAATGAAACACAACAAGCGAAATTAGCCGCCGAACTCGCTGCTAACCGGACGGCTAGACTGCTGGCGGTGATGACAGGTTTGTCTGAATCGCTAACCTCGGCTCAAGTGGCTCAGGTCATTATTGAACAGGGAATGTCCGCACTGGGAGCAAGTTCTGGTTTGGTTGCGGTATTAAACCAGGATGCAAGCGAGCTGGAGATTATTCAAGCGATCGGGTATGAGCACGTAGGAGAATTTCCGCGCAGTTTTTCAATTCATGCACCCTACCCTCTGGCAGAAGCCGTGCGAACTGGGCAACCTGTTTGGCTAGAAACTATCGAAAACCGAATTGCCCGTTATCCTGATTTAGCCCAAGCTTATGCCCAGATTGGTTCAAAAGCCTGGATTTCAGTGCCATTGTTGATAGAAGGACAAGCCGTGGGTGGGCTATCGCTAAGTTTTTCAACCGTTCCCCGACTTTCCGAGAGCGATCGCGCTTTCGTTTTGGCGCTGGCACAGCAGTCGGCGCAGTCGATCGACCGAGCACGGCTCTACGAGTCAGAATCGCAAGCACGGACACAAGCAGAAGCAGTTAACCGAATTAAAGATGAGTTCTTAGCTGTCTTGTCCCACGAATTGCGAACTCCGTTGAATCCGATTCTGGGTTGGACTCGACTGCTGCGAAGGGGAACCCTAGATTCTGGCAAGACGGCGGTAGCTCTCGAAACAATTGAACGCAACGCCGAGTTGCAAGTTCAACTGATTGAGGATTTGCTGGATATTTCTCGCATTCTGCAAGGCAAGCTGAGTTTGGAGTCTACTCCAATTAATTTGAAAACAACAGTTACAGCCGCGATCGAAACAGTTCGTTTAGCCGCCGAAGCGAAAAACATTCAAATTCAAACTCAGCTAGAACCAAATGTCGGCGATGTGTTAGGAGATGCTACCCGATTGCAACAGGTTGTCTGGAATTTGCTCACCAATGCCATTAAGTTCACCCCAACTAGAGGTCGAGTTGAAGTTGAGCTAAAAACGATTGATTCCTATGCTCAAATTCAAGTCAGGGATACAGGAAAAGGGATTAAGCCAGAATTTATTCCCTATGTCTTTGACACATTTCGACAAGCCGATAGCAGTATTACGAGAACATTTGGTGGGTTAGGGCTGGGATTAGCGATCGTGCGTCACGTCGTTGAGCTACATGGTGGAACTGTCAAAGCCGAAAGTTTGGGAGAAGGACAGGGAGCAACATTTACTGTCACACTTCCCTTATTAGCCAGAAGCAATCAGGTAAATAGTGACCACAAGGACAATCGAACACTCAATGCTCACACTTCACCCTTGGCTAGATTATGTATCCTGGCCGTCGATGACGAACTAGACAATTTAGAGTTAGTTGAATTTATCTTGGAGCAAGCGGGAGCCACCGTGATCTCTGTATCTTCAGCAACGGATGCGCTACAACAACTCAATGAATTTAAGCCAGATGTTTTGATTGCTGATATTGGAATGCCACAAATCGATGGCTATATGTTGATTCGTCAAGTCAGACAACTATCCACACAGGAGGGAGGAGAGATTCCCGCGATCGCCCTGACAGCGTATGCAGGTGAGACAAATCAACAGCAAGCACTAGCAGCCGGATTTCAAAGGCATCTTCCCAAGCCTGTTGCTCCTGAAACGTTAGTGGAGACAATTGAGCAATTACTTCATCAAATTGATAGAATTCATCTGCGTTAATCTGTGTTTATCTGCCCTCATCTGCGGTTAAAAAAAGAGAATTTATTAACCGCAGAGGACAAAGGATTGACGCTGATTAACGCAGATCAAGAGAAGAGAGATAGGAATAATTCCGATCCTAACAGATTTAAAGGGAAAAACCCCCTGATAATTTACCTGCGACAGCCTTGGGCGATCGCCCTTAACACCGCTAGCCGTACTTCTGGATGAGATTTCTCAAGCCCGTTCGCCCGAAAAACCCAGTGTCCGCCGCCCGCGTGCTCGATCGCAATTTTCTGACCGTCAGGCAAAACTATTTGCCACCAATTCAATACACTGGCTTTAATAAGGTGGCACTGAATTTCGTTCAGTTGAACCTCCATTAATTTCAGTTGACGCATGATTGGATTTTGGGCAGATGACTTCATGATTTTTCTCATTAAATGAATTCGACTGTTTCTCGGCTTTGATTTCACTTTGCCGATTTTTGAACTTAACTTCACCTTCCGAAGTTTTTGGCTTAACTTTCCCTTCCGAAGTTTTCGCCTTAACTTCCCTTTTACCACCTTTAGGCTCAACTTTCACTCCAAAACCTTTAGACTTAACTTTTCCTGGGGCAGAAGTTGAAGTCTGTTCCGTGGCCGGCTTCTTAAACTCCGCGTCTAATTGGTCTAAAATCTCCTCTTGTTCGGGAGTGTGTTCCGCTGGCTGCTCTAAATTGCTGGGATTGTATTCGCCAACCAACCTTGCCAAGAATTCCGAAATTGACAGTCCGGCTGCGGCTGCTTTTTTCGTTAACAGGGCGTAAGTGTCGGTTTTTATCCGAATTTGCTTGAGCCGGAGGTTGGGATTGTTGTCAACTGTTTCGGCAATAGTTACTGCGGTAATCCTTTCTTTTGGTATGACATCGACAACTTCTTGCCACTTTTCCTGTAAACGACAGTCGCCATATTGGTCGGTAATTGCGTGTTTGAACAAAGGGACAACTTGAGCAACGCAGCTAGGCAAAATCTCAAATCCGGCTTTAATTAAGCGCAGGCAAATACTCGCAGCTTTGATAATTTGTGTGCAGTAAAAATACTGCCTACCTAATGCTTGTTCGCAGTAACTTTTAAAAGTTTTGAACTTGTCTTTGTACAATCGCAGCTTTCGGATGGCGTCCAGCATGATTCCTTGACGCACGTAGTCGAGGAATCCCCTTTTTATTTCGCCTGTCAGGTAGTCTAAATCGTGAAAGGGAGATTGATTCTGGATTTCTTCTTCAAAGTCTAGCAGCGGGCCTGCAAAGTGAAAGTTGGAGGCGACATCGCCTAGGTAGAAGTTGTCAATTGATGTGGACATGATCTGGAATGGTTCGAGAAAGGGCACGATAGCACGGAAGTTGTGCGATCGCAAAGTTGAAGTTTTGGTCTAGATCTTTGATACAATTTTGAGTTGGGCTGTCTTGTGAGGTCGATCGACCTTTTACATGGCATCACCTCAAGGCGGTTATTCAAAACTGCAGGTTTTGGCTGTTCGGCCTGACCGACCAGCTTTTGTTCTGTCACTTGTGTCTCATTATGAGATGTCAATTTCAATTTGTCAAGTATGACATCTCAATTTGAGATTTATGTTACAATGTCATCAAGAAAAGAACGAAGACAGGAGGGCAATTCACCATTGGAAGCCCTAAGAATCAACAAAACAGACTTATCACAAGATGAGTTTGCTTTTAGATGCGGGATTCCCCGGGCCACGTATCATAGATGGATATCTGGAGCTACAGAACCAAAATTTTCTCTCTTTCAGTTGAAAGCTATTTGCCGAGAACTAAAAATAGAAAAAATCGATGAACTTCCAGAGAGCTTTGGGCCGAATTAGCAATTAAATTAAACCAACAGTTAAAAAATTATTACTGCTGATACAATCTTGAGTTGGGCTGTGCTGTGGGTCGATCGACCTTTTACATGGCATCACCTCCTCGGCGTTGAGAAAAAAGGGGCTTGAGGTATGCGCCCTTGCCCCAAAAAAACGCTTGGGTATGCAAGCACAATTGATAGACACGAAAAATCAGGCGGTTATTCAAACCTGTATTTTGACGAAATTAGGCTCGCCCAACCGCTTTCCTATGTCCTTATTCGTAGTTTAGTCAGACTCACTGCTTTTGTCAAGGGTAAACTACGAAATATTCTGCACCATGAATCAAGAAGTACGGGATTTATACGAAATGAGCCTTGCAGAAATTAGAGAATACAGGGGCTTTAGTCGCCGAGAGCTTAGCGAGCAACTGACGGGGAAAGTCTCTGAAGATACTTTGTATTCAATAGAAAAAAGAAAACAAAAACCCAGAGTTGATACTGCAATAGCCATCTGTACAGCCCTAAATATTAGCTTGAAACAGTTCTGTCACTCGATCGGGCTAGATGTTTCAGGGCTTGTTGATGATTACGTACCCCCTCGGGGCAGCTAACAAACAGAGCTAAATCATGGTCTTGATATTTGATACAATTTTAAACTGGGCTGTGAGGTCGATCGACCTTTTACATAGCACCACCTCCTCGGCGTTGAGAAAAAAGGGGCTTGAGGTATGCGCCCAACCCCCGAAAATACGCTTGGGTATGCAAGCACAATTGATAGACACTACAAGTAAGGCGGTTATTCAAACCTGGACGTTTTGAATGTTCGGCTCGCCCGGCCGCCTTCTGTCATGTCCGTCACTTACAACTTTAGTTGGATAATTCATCTTTGTCAACTAAAGTTGTACAACTTTAGTTTAAATGAATCAAGATATAGACTATCTCAAACCAGAAACTATTCAAGAAGCTATCCAATTGGCTGAAGCTACTCAGGAACAACTAGCCCGAAACCTAGGAGTTTCTCTAAATACAGTGAACTCCTGGGTTAATTGTCGGAAAATGCCACGGGCGGATAATTTCTTCGCCCTATGCCGGGAGTTAAAGCTTTCGCCCAAAACTGTCGCTAGATTGCTAGGCATCGATATCTCCAACATCCCTGACGATATCCCTTTGATAAGATCGCCCTCATCGAACGACAACTAACCCGCAGGGGTTCGGAAAAGTCTAGGGAAAGGGGCTTGAGTCATGCACCCAAGCCCGGAAAATACTAAGGGTATGCAGGCATAATGGGTAGAAACTACAAATAAGGCAGCTCGCTAAACCAAAGCGTTTCCACCGTCCGGCTAAAGCAGTCGCCTTTGTGTTGTCTCTATCTTTAACAAGGATACTTGTAAACAACTCGGTTGTCAACAAGTTTGCTTGTAAATTTCCTATGATATGCCCCGAAAGAAACAAACTCAAGAGTCCAAAGATATACCAGCACTGCAAATCTTGCGGGAGGCTGTTGGTTTATCGCAATCGGCCTTAGCCAAACAAATTCCCGACAAAACCCGCACAAAAACCCTAAGCCAACAAGCAATCAGTAACTGGGAACGAGGACTAGACCAACCCGAACTGACCATTGCTCAAATGAAAGCTCTTTGCAAAGCTTTGGGAAAAACCCTTAACGATTTGCCTGACGACTTAGGCCCACCAAATCCCGACTGACAACTAAAAAGTCAAAAAGCCCGATCGACCTTTCATCGATCAATCCGTAATTTTCGCTCTCAGAGCTTTAATCTGCCCTCGCTTGGTTTTGCTGTCGAGACGCTTGCGCTGGGAACTACGAGTTGCTTTGCTGGGTTTGCGCCTTTTCGGTATGACGATCGCGCTTTTAATCAGTTCTTGCAGCCGTCTCAAAGCCTCCTCCCGGTTTTGTTCCTGGCTGCGGTGTTCCTGCGCTTTGATGACAATCACACCTTCGGAGGTGATGCGCTGGTCGTTGATTTGCAACAAACGCTCCTTGTAGCGATCGGGCAATGAGGAAGCTGGGATATCAAAGCGCAAGTGAATCGCACTCGCCACCTTATTTACATTTTGCCCCCCCGCGCCTTGAGAGCGAATCGCACTAATCTCGATTTCGCCATCAGGAATAAACACAGTATTAGAAATTTGTAACATGATGAATAAGTGAAATTAAAGATACTGAGAAAGGAGTGCATCTTTTATATATAACTTACTTTGGTAGATAAGTTATTTACAATTCTTAGCTGTCAGGATGAATTCGATGAGTTTTTTTCTATCCCATAACTCTACATCGTTTGATTTAGCAAGTTTGCAAGCATTTTCTGTAAATCTGTTGTTTGTGATGACTCTTCCTTTATTTCCTTTGTAATGTCTGACGGCTCCTGCTACTTCTTGAACTGCTTTAATCCCAACTGGATTTTTGCTTCTTTTCGCTTGAACCACAGTTTTTGAGCCATCTTTGTATAAAATTAAATCCGCCCCATAATCTTGACTATCTTGAGTTAAAGTAACACCATAACCAAAGTTGCTAAAATGGACATCTAGAAATCTTTCAAACTCTTTTCCCGTCATTTCATCCACTTGTAGAATACCACTGTCTAATAAACGCTTTTTTTCCTCTTCTTCTGTCCATGTATCCAATACCGATGTCGCAATCACACCGAAAACTGCAGCGGCTCTGACAATAAAAGATTTCATAAAATAACATTTTTTAAAAGGAGTAGTTATGATGGTAGCAGATTTGCTCAGTATAGTTATCTACTAAGACAGCAATTAAGATCACAAGGACATTGTGATCTTAATTACTGATTCTTTTAGATCCCCAATATTGGACTGGGGCTTTATGTCTGCACTCAAGTTCAAGTATGGTTCAAAGAGTCAGGCAAAAGTCAAGGGATTTTATAGTTTAGAACTGTAACAAAACTTTAATCACACCCCAACTGGAGTTTTAGAAAAAATTAATGCGGATACCGTGACAATGGGCAATGCTGTAGCCTAAGATCGCCTTACATTGTCAGTATCATCTCAAGGCGGTGAAAAATGGCAGATATCAACGGCACGATGATGCAATATTTCCACTGGTACATTCCCGATCGAGGAACCCTGTGGGATGAGGTGAAAAATCAAGCGAAAGAATTGGCGGATGCGGGTTTTACGGCACTGTGGCTGCCCCCAGCTTACAAAGGAATGGGCGGGCAAAGCGACGTTGGATATGGGGTTTACGACTTATTTGATTTGGGAGAATTCGACCAAAAAAATTCAATCCGCACCAAATATGGTACTAAGCAGCAATATTTGGATGCGATCGCAGCCCTGCACCAATCTCATGTTCAAGTCTATGCCGATGTAGTTATCAACCACAAAATTGGTGCAGATGCAGCAGAGATATTTAAGGCAACTCCTTATCCTTACCACGATCGGCTAAATCCCAAAGGTTGGTTGCAAGAAATCAAAAGCTACACCAATTTTAACTTTCCCGGACGCCAAGGTAAATATTCCCAATTTGAATGGCACTGGTGGCATTTTGACGCAGTAGACTACAACGAATACAATCCAGACGATCGCGGCACAGTCTATTTGATAGAAGGGAGAATGTTTGATGACTATGTGGCCCTAGAAAATGGCAATTTTGCATATTTAATGGGGTGCGATCTGGATTTCCAGGATCAATGGGTACGAGATGAAATTACACGCTGGGGTAAGTGGTATCTCGACACAACAGGTGCCGACGGTTTCCGTATAGATGCAATCAAGCACATATCGTCTTGGTTTTTTCCGGAATGGTTGGATGAAATGGAGCGATATGTCGGCAAAGATTTGTTTGTTGTAGGTGAGTATTGGGCACCCAATATCGATATCCTGCACTGGTATGTCGGTTCAGTTAAGGGCAAAATGTCAGTTTTTGATGTGCCACTGCATTACAACTTTCATTACGCCAGCCAACAGGGCGGTAACTACGATATGCGGCGCATCTTAGACGGTACAATGATGCAGCAGCAACCGACTCATGCAGTAACGTTTGTCGAAAACCACGACTCCCAACCGCTGCAAGCACTTGAATCTGTCGTAGAACCGTGGTTTAAACCTCTTGCTTATGCGATTATTCTATTGCGAAGAGAAGGTTATCCCTGCGTTTTCTATGGCGATTATTACGGTGCAGAATATGAAGATTGGGGGCGTGATGGCAATCGGTATAAGATTTTTATGCCGTCTCATCGATCGCTAATTGACAAGTTTCTTCATGCTCGCAAACACTTCGCCTACGGCCCTCAATATGACTATTTAGATCATTGGAATACAATTGGCTGGACGAGATTGGGCGATGGGAAACATCCACAGGCAATGGCAGTAATTATGAGTGACGGCCCGGAGGGTTCCAAGTGGATGGAAGTTGGTAAACCTAATGCTAAGTTTGTGGACTTAACAGGGCATATTCAGGAACCTGTTTCTACTAACGAGTGGGGTTGGGGCGAGTTTCGCTGTCAAGGCGGTTCAGTATCCGTGTGGGTTCAGGAATAAGATGTATTGGCAGTAATCTGATTGTCTAAGCTGTCGCGCATTTAAATTGTAGATTGAGGGCGGGCGGGACGCCCACCCCCTACTCCCCACAAGACTTTAAATTTTTTTGACATACCATTTAAATGCAGAACAGCTTATCTGTAAGGTGCGCCGAAACGCACCCTACAAAAATTAATTAATCGGTAGTACCGGTTTGCAGCGACTCTTTAGCAGTCTGCGTCCACTCAGAGTGGAAGAATTCGCCGCGCGGTTTGTCGGTGCGTTCGTAGGTGTGAGCCCCAAAATAATCACGCTGAGCTTGCGTGAGGTTTTGCGGCAATCTTTCGCGCCGGTAGCTATCGAAATAGTCCAGCGAGGCGCTAAATGCTGGCACTGCAATCCCCAGTTTGCTAGCAGTAGCTAACACATCTCGCCAAGCGGATTGGCGATCGAGAATGCTCTGTTTGAACTCCGGCGCTAACAGCAAATTGGGCAGTTCGGGATCGTCCTTGAAAGCTGTTTTAATCTTGTCCAAAAATCCAGCCCGAATAATACAGCCACCCTTCCAAATTCTGGAAATTTCGCTCAAACTTAAGTCATAGTTGTACGACTTCGAGGCCGCGCTCAAAAGTGCCATACCTTGCGCGTAGGAGCAAATCTTCGAGCAGTAAAGCGCATCTCGGACTTTGTTCACAAACTCTTTAGTATCGCCTTCGTACTTGCCGCTAGGCCCGGTCAGTTCTTGGGCAGCGTTGACGCGCTCGTCTTTGTAAGAAGACATGATTCTCGCATTCACAGCAGCGATAATTGTGGGAATGCTCACGCCCAATTCCAAAGCACTCATAACAGTCCAGCGGCCGGTGCCTTTTTGACCGGCTGCGTCCATAATTACCTCAACTAAGGGTTGCTTAGTTTCCGGGTCAATGTACTTGAAAATGTTAGCCGTAATTTCAATCAAAAACGAGTTGAGTTCGTCTGTGGTATTCCATTCGGCAAAAACTTCCTGCAACTGCTTGCCGTCCAATCCACCAACGTTTTTGAGCAAATCGTAGGCTTCAGCAATGAGCTGCATATCCCCGTACTCAATGCCGTTGTGAACCATCTTCACGTAGTGACCAGCGCCACCGGGGCCGATGAATGTGACGCAGGGGCCGTCATCTACTTGAGCCGCAATTTTGGTGAGAATTGGCTCTAGTAGGCCGTAAGCTGTTCGCGTGCCACCGGGCATCAAGCTAGCACCATTCAGCGCGCCTTCTTCGCCGCCGCTGATGCCCATGCCAACAAATCCCAGTCCCATCGATTCTAAATCTTTGGTGCGGCGTTCGGTGTCGTCGTATAGCGAGTTGCCGCCGTCAATAATCATGTCGCCCGGTGACAGCATGGGTTTGAGCTGGTCGATGACCGCATCTACGGGTTTCCCAGCTTGCACCATGACTAAGATTCTGCGCGGGGTTTCTAGGACATCGACGAATTCTGTCAGAGTCTTGGCGGCTACAATGTTCTTGCCGGGGGCGCGTTGGGCCATGAAGTCGTCGGTTTTGGCTGCTGTGCGGTTGTATACAGCCACGGAGAAGCCTCTGCTTTCGACGTTGAGCGCTAGGTTTTCGCCCATCACTGCTAGACCGATTAAACCAAAATTTTGCTTTGTCATGCTAATAACCCGCTGGTGGTTCCCGCTTGATGATAGGTTTGCGAGAGAGGAAAGCGAGGCGGGGTGTACCGCTTTCCGGTGGACTAAAAGTATTGGACAATAGACCTAGGAGGTTTAGGTTTATTTTTATATTCTCAGAATTGCTGTTTGGTAAATCAGTAGGGTTTTTTTAAGATTTAAGGGATATTAATGACGCGGACAGGTGATGATAAGGCAGGTATTATCTCGATCGCGGTAACGGTAGATACAAACAAGCGGACATTTTAAGGAAAATTTAGGAGACTGTTGTGACTATGGAAGATTTGCAGTATCTCGCGGCCTGGGTGAAGGAGCAACACGCTCGCGAGTATATTTTGACTTGGCTGCTGAGTCAACAGGGGCTGTGGTGGTCTGATGGGGATATTTATCAGGCCGTTTTGCAAAAGTCGGGAAAGCTTTTGAAAGCTTATGTTCAAAAAAGGCAAGCGGGAGAGTTATTTGAGGGAATTTCTGAGAAGTTGGGAGGAGATGAGAATTGGGATGATTTGGCGGCGAGTTTGGCACGGATTCTTGCGGTTTATCAAGAGGAATTATCGCATTTGCAAGAGCGCGATCGCCGGGGGGATGGGGTAAAAAAAAATTTGATTAGCCAACCGTTGACTGGAGATCCTTTGCCGCTTTTGGAGGTGCAGCAAGCTTTGCCTGATCCTTATGCGGATACGTTGACGGGGAGATAATTGCTCATCATTTTTGTGGATGGAGGCTCATCTCAGAAACCGGGTTTCTTCCCTTATTTCTCGTACTCAACCCAAATTGTCGCAGAAACCCGGTTTCTCGCCACTTGGGCGACAGTTCTGGATCTAGATTCAAGGATTGAGAATAGGTGTAAGATCTAGAAGAAATCCGGGAAGTACATCTTCACCCGAAAGTGTAGGCGGTTGGTCAAAAGAGAAATTAATCACTTCTGCTACATCTTCAGACAACCGATAGATTTCTACTAAAGGCGTTTGCGGGTCAATTAGCCAACCTAAGCGACAGCCGTTTGTTCGATAATACCGCATTTTAGCCCGCAATGTTTCTAGGGAATCACTTTGCGATCGCAATTCTATTACAAAGTCCGGGCACAGGGGAGGAAATTTGCGCTTATCTTCTGCGGATAATGCTTCCCAACGTTCTAGGAGTACCCAAGCAGCATCAGGGGAACGCTTCGCACCGTTGGGTAATTGAAAGATAGTGGAAGAGTCAAAGACTTTTCCTAATTGAGTCTGACGATTCCACAAACCGAGTCCCAGGTTTAGATCGGAATTTCTGATGCCGCTTTCACCGCCTGTTGGAGGCATAATAATTAGTTCTCCTTCGGGGGTTTGTTCTAATCGCCACTCTTCATTAGCGATGGACAATTGATAAAATTGTTCGTCGGTTAAAGCGACGGCGGCAGGTAGGTTGAGAGTTATAGTTTCCATCGTTGATATTATTGCCAACTAGGTTGGTTTTATTATAGATCGCACTTGCCGACTATTTTCTCAAAAATATCGCACGCTCAGAAACCGGGTTTCTTCCGATATTTCTCGTGCGAGGCGGAAAATTGTGGCAGAAACCCGGTTTCTCGCCACGCAGCTAATCCCAGGAACCGGGTTTCTTCCGATATTTCTCGTACTCAACTGAAAATTGTCGCAAAAACTCGGTTTCTCGCCACCTAACGAGAGAAATTAGATGGCAAATCCGCGATAATTGATCACAATCACGCGCGCCCAATTCCCCACGCTAACCCACAAGTCCGCCGGGGGTTGAAAACCCCCGTCTCATAGCAAAAGTCCTCTCAAAGAGGACTGAAAGACACATTTTTGAACAAGCATTGCAATATCTCCCCAGTCGGTTTCAACTGAGATGTTGCACCATTCTCAATAAGCTTTTTAGGAACAGGCAAGATGCCTGTTCCACAAGAAAATTCACTCTTTGTGGAACAGGCATCTTGCCTGTTCTTGACAATGGTGCAAGATCTCAGTTTCAACCGACTTTCGCTATGAGACAGGGGTTAAAACCCCTGGCGGACTGTTTATTTAACTCTAAATATAGCTGCTAGCTTGACGGGTGAACATTGAGCAGTAAATTCCGTTTGATGCTATCAATTCGTCGTGAGTTCCTATTTCTGCTATTTTACCGTTTTCCATGACGGCGATACGATCGGCAATTTTTGCTAATCCTAATCTGTGACTGATGACTATGGTTGTTTTGCCGGCGGCTATTTGGCGGAAGATGCTGTAAATTTCGTGTTCTGTCTTGGGGTCGAGGGCGGCGGTTGGTTCGTCAAAAATGAGCACTTCGGCTGTAGAAAGCCGCATTAAGGCGCGGGCGATCGCAATTCTTTGCCATTGTCCCCCCGATAAGTCTATGCCGTCCTCTAATTGTTTCCCCAAGGGAGTCTCTAAACCTGCAGCAAGACTATTGACTTTTGCGCTAATTCCTGCTTCGGAAATAGCTTCGTTAATTGCGGTGTCATCTGACAGGGAAAGCAAGTCGCCGAAACCGACGTTTTCGCGGACTGTGGAGGGGAAACGGGCGTAATCTTGCATAACGACGGCGATGCGCGATCGCACGTATGCTAGAGAGTACGATCGCAAATCTTTGCCGTTCCAGGCGATCGTACCACTTGTCGGGTCGTACAGGCGACCGAGGAGTTTGCCAAGGGTTGTTTTACCCGCGCCATTTTCACCAACAAGCACTAGCATTTCACCCGGATTAATCGTTAAATTGATATCTTCAACCGTGCTTTTATTGCTGCCGGGATAGCAGAAAGATAGATGCTTAATCTCGATGCCAATTTTATCTTTTGTGGGCCGGGAATCTTGCGAGTCTTCTGGTAAACTAGGCAGGCGAGATGCTACATCCACAAACGGAGACTGCAACTCTGGCTTTAGTTCTAACAGTTGAAAAATCGGAGTAACACCGAGAGAGATATCGTACAAATTAGCATAATTGCCTATAAGTAATTGCAAACTTTGCTCCACCTGAACAATCAAACCCGAATAAAGCGCCAAATCTCCCAAAGTATAGCGACCACCCAAAGCTCCCATTACCACATAAACAAATGGCAAAGCTACTCCGATTCTACTAAACACTGACCACAAAAGTAAAACAATTGCTCCTTTTTTTCGGATTTGCTGCATCTCGCTAAAAAACTGCAAAAACTGACCCTGCCAGCGTTTGAGCCAAAGTTCTTGCAACCCAAACAAACGCAATTCCTTAGCATATTCTTCACCCGTCAAGACTCTAGCGGATAAGTTCATCTCGCGGCTGATTTTAGCTTGCTTTCTTTGAACTCTCCAGATGATTTTGCTATATTTTCTTTGGATGTAAATTGAGGGACAGGATGAAATCAACATCACCACTGGCACCCACCAAGCTATCGCTGCAGCAAGGCCTATCGATGGAATAAATATAAAAATTCCCGTGATGGTCATGCTGATGGTAAATGCTAGTTGCTGTATTTTGAATACTCCGGTTTTTGCGAGTTCTACTATATTTAATAGTTCCGGGTTTTCAAACAGGGCAATATCGTCGAAATTAGCGACTTTTTCGAGGACTTTTCCTTCGACAAAGCCTTGAACGCGATCGCGCAAAGATGTCGCTGCAAAAGAGCTCATTGTGTCTAGGGCATCGCCGACTAACCTAAGACTTAAGACTCCGGCAATACTCCACAGCAATATTGGCCGGGAAAGCATCAAAGCAAGGGGCTGTGCTGTTTGGGTTTGCGACAGCAACCGAGATACTTCATCAATGATTAATTTATCTAAAAAAAGCACGGCAGATGGGGCAGCACCGCCGATGATGTTGAGTATTATTAAATTGCGGAGTTCTATTGGTGCGGCTTTGATTATCAGGCCCAGGCTGCGCCACAGAGCTTGGAAGGTGGTAATTTGGATGGGTTGCATAGTTTGTGGATTGGTGTCTGGTCTACTCATCCCCGGACGGTATATTGTAACAGTATTTATTAACTGTTTGCCAAGCATAGACAGGGCGCAGTATTGGTCTTTATCCTCAATTTTCCCAGGTTGGTTGAAAATTTATTAGTGCATTCATAGCTCGTTCCAAACTGGGGGAAGTAGTCTGTGCTGACGCCACCTGCCAACTTTGATTGACAAACTGGATGAGTTGACCATTGTAGTCTTTACCAATTTTTGCCGTACTATTAGGAGCGGGGACGATCGCCTCCCGCAGATTTCGCTTCTTTGACTTTTTAGCCAAATTGATTAAAAGCTGCTTGGGGTCAGGAATTCGATCCGCATCGCCAGGAATCAAGTCTACTGAAATACCCAGAAATTCGGCAAATGCCGATCGATGTGCAAGTAACCACGCTTCCACTTCTTTAACAGCAATCCGAAATAGCAGATTAGGATGTTTTGGTTGAGTTAACCACTCCGAAATAATTACTAACGGGCATTCTGCATTATCCAAATCAGTTAATACTAAGTATGGCATTCCCTTGGCCGCATGATTTAATCCAGAAATAATCTTTTTAATTTTGCCATAACCTCTCTGATTCAAGCAGTGTCCCACTGAAAAGGGACGTTGAGATTGTTTGAGCATTTGTTTAAGAACTGCTTCACTCAGTACATCCTCAAACACTAGATTGATGGGAATATCTGTCATTTGAATAAACTGAGTTGTTCGATCGCGGGCGGTGCTGTCAGAGGAAGTGCAGCATCAGCTATACTTAAACCTCCTTCTAATAGCATTTTGATTTGTTCATTACTTGAAGCAAGTTTTACCTGAGTTCCTTCAGGAGTCGGTGTCATTAGCAGCACCTCTTCGCCGCCAATGCCTTTGTCTGAGAGTAAATCAGCACTATGGGTACTGAGAATAACCTGTCGCTTTCTCGGACGCTGAAGGCGATAAATCAGAGAGGGTAGATTACTAACAATAGCAGAATTTAAGGAAAGTTCTGGTTCTTCTAGTAACAATAATGAATCGGATTCTAACAGTGACCAGAGTAAACCAATTAACCGTAACGTTCCGTCAGAAAATTGGTCTTCCCGTTGTTTTCCTGCTCCGGGCCGCCAATGTTCGTAAACAGCTTCCAAATGCGGAACTCCCATCACATCTTTGGTATCTGTGAGGTTTTTCAATTGTGGGACAGCCAGCTTTAAAGCATCTTCAATTTTTTTTAATCGCGATTTTCTGGTTTTTACGGTAGTTTTAGCAACTCGCTCTAAAAAAGTTCTCCCAAAAGGATCTTCGGAAAGTCCAGGGGTAGCAAAAGTTTCGGGATGGCGAACTAACTGAGGAATTAAATGTAAATATAAAATCGATTCTAAAAATTTAGAAATTTCTCTGAATTCTGCATTGGCATTAATTTGCTCTAAATAAGTCTGGGTGAGACGTAGCTCATCGTTGTCATCTTCTTGAGTAGGGCGATTGACAATTTGCTCCTCGCCTTTCCAAACTCGTTCGTAGGCAACAATCGGCTCATTTTTGCCGCCTTTTCTATGTTTAATTCCCAGCCCATACCTCCATAATGGCTGTTGAGCATTAGATTCGGAAAGGTGAATTTCTATTTCTACATCTGGATAACGGCGCGCATAAAGACTGCGAATTTTTGATACGCCACCTCGATCGCTCACGGCTTTCTGCAATCCGCCTCCTGCTTTAGCCAGATCCCGCAAAAAGCGCAATGAATCGAGAAAGTTTGACTTACCACAAGCATTAGGGCCTACCACAAAAACGCGATCGCGCAAATCAACATTCACTGACTGAAAATTGCGCCAATTTTTCAGATCTATATGGGAGATAATCATACTGATAAAATTTCCATTGTTCTTGTAATACTTTAAAATTATTTCGGTCTTCAGGGGAAACACTATCCTCAAAACCTTTACTTGACAATTTATCCAACCCCTTTGCCGAATTTTTTGGATATTTTTTTGGGATTTCTCTAACCCGTTAACATCTTTGCTACCCTAGAAATGAATTTTATCTAGCCACAAAGGAATCACAGACGATCGCCCTTTCCATCTCAAACTCTACCAGATCGAGCGATCGCCCTGAATCAATCCCACCATAGCATAAACCGCTTTATGCCAAAACTATCCAAATGTCAAACGCCGCACCGTACCGTCATCTGTAAATCGCTGTTCGCCAACGCCAACAACTTCCACAATAACTTCGCGTTCTGATATCAAAAATTGACCCTCGCGCGCGGCAATTTCAACGATGATTTTTTCCCCTTCCAAATACACCTTGTAATTAGTCGTAGCCCAGACACCTTTTTCATGTTCAAAACTATGTCCATCGTCCTCATAAAGCGTCCATTCACCGCTTCCGGGCCAAATTCGCATTTTTAATGACTCAAGCGGTTCTTCGCTGACAAACTGCCTCACAGGTGCGATCGCAATTATGCCCCCACCCCGCACGTAAAGCGGCATTGTCTCCAAAGGTGCATAAGCCAAAATGTGCGTCGGGCCCTGATAGCATTCGCCCGTCCACCAATCGTACCAAGTCCCCTCCGGCAAATACACGGCGCGATGCTCAACTCCGGGGCGGTAAACAGGTGCAGCCATCAGCGACGGGCCGAGCAATACTTGATCGTAAAGGTGATAAGTTGTACGATCGCGCGGAAATTGATATAGTAGCGGTCGCAAAATCGGTGTTCCCGTCGTCGCTGCTTCCCAAAACAACGTGTAAATGTAAGGCAACAACTGATAGCGCAAATTCATGTATTCGCGGCAAATCTTCTCAGTGCGATCGCCAAAAACCCACGGTTCGTGCTGCGCCGTACTAATGGCCGAATGACCGCGCATCAAGGGATACAGCATCCCCACCTGCATCCACCGCGCGAACAGTTCAGCCGTTGCATTCTCCGCAAAACCGCCGATGTCGCAACCGACAAACGCCACGCCGGAAAGCCCCATATTGCAAAGCATCGGCATCGACATTTCTAAATGATCCCACAGCGATTGATTGTCGCCCATCCATACCGACGAGTAACGCTGAATGCCCGCAAAACCCGATCGCGTCAGCACAAAAGATCGCTCGTTTGATCGCACTTTTTGCAAGCCCTGTGCACAAGCTTTCGCCATCATTAAACCATACAAATTGTGCGTTTCCGCGTGGGTGGCGCCCTCCGATTCCGGGCCTTGCGGTGCATCCATCGGAAACCAGATGTGTTCGTGGCCGTCGCCAAAAGGCCGTTCTGCGATCGAAGGTTCGTTCATGTCGTTCCAAATCCCCGCAACGCCCATATCTGTAAGGTTTTTGTGCAATGCGCCCCACCACTCGCGCACCTCTGGCCGCAGGAAGTCGGGAAACACCGCTTTTTCGGGCCAAACGTAACCGTGGAATAGCCTTCCCTCTGCGGTGCGGACGAAATAGTCATTTTCCACACCCTGATCGAATACTTCATAATCCCCTTCCGGTTCATACTTGACACCGGGATCGACAATCGTGACAACCTTAAAACCGGCTGCTGTCAAGTCTGCGATCAGTTTCGCGGGATCGGGGAAACGCTTCGGGCTCCAGGTAAAAACGCGGTAGCCGTTCATATAGTCGATGTCGAGGTGGATGACATCGCAGGGAATCGCCCGATCGCGAAATTGCTTTGCCAACTCCCGCACAACGTCCTCGGAGTCGTAGCTCCAGCGGCATTGGTGGTATCCCAGCGCCCATTTTGGCGGAAGTGGCATCCGACCGGTTAACTGCGTGTAGGTGGCGAGAATTTGGGCGGGTTCCGGGCCGTAAATGATGTAGTAATCGAGTTCGGGGCCTCTGGTTTCCATCCGCAAAACTCCCGGTTGTTGGGCGCCGATGTCGAATTGACTCCAAAATGTCGTGTTGAAGAAAATGCCGTAAGCGCGATCGGGATTCAGGGCGATGTAAAATGGGATCGCCTGGTACATTTCATCGCTGAGGGAATTGTAGTCAAGGGCGTCTATTGTCCAGTTTGTCTTGACTTCGGAGAGTTTGTCGAGAAAGCCGGTGCGTTGGCCAAAACCGTAGAAGTGTTCGTCTGCTTCGATGCGTTTCCAGCCTGCGGTTGCGCCTGTGCGCCATCCCATACTGCGATCGCAGTCGCTAGCAAAGGGTTTTCCCGATTTGTCAAAGCATCCGATGGAAGTGCGATCTCGCTTTACGGAAATCAATATTTGTGATGTTTCAATTTCTATTTTTTCGTCTGTTTCTCGTACTTCAAATGGTATAATTTCCCACTCTTCGTCAGGGACTGTTATTGAGTGCGATCGGCTTTTGAAGTCACCTGTCGGGGACATTCGTACTCGGATTAAATTCGGTGCGAGGATGCTGATGTTTAGGGAAGTTTCGCCGCAATTAAAGTGAATTGTGCGATCGGTTTTATTTATGGATTCTACCGAACCGATTGTTGACCAAGGCTGTTCCGTTTTTTGCAGTTTTCCGAAGTATTGCGGCATATACGATTTGGTAATTGGTAATTGGCAATTGGTAAACCGATCGTGCAAGCCGCAGTTAACTGCCGTCATCTAGCTAAAGGATGAATATAACTTCTCAGCATTTCAACTCAATTAACAAATGCGGTAAAATATACTTCAGCCCTACCGTGGCTAGCAGAATAAGCTACTATAAAAAATGAAACAGGTATCAATAAACCCAGTCAAAAATAACTGACACCTTGCACCCTTTTCAATCAGACTTTATGAACAGGCAAGATGCCTGTTCCACAAGAAAATTTAGTCTTTGTGGAACAGGCATCTTGCCTGTTCTTAATAACGGTGCGAGATGTCAGAAATAACTTAAATTCGCTACTATAGCAATCCTTGCAGAAGTCGTAAATTTTGTACCCACGCCAACCCTCACCAAACCCCTGGGGAGAAAGTAAGAAATTCACAAATGATGCAAAGATTGCTATATATCTATCGCGCCATTGCTTCCCATAACTCATACGGGATACCAGTTAAATAACTTTAGCCATCTTCGCCTTAATTGTGACCTATTCTCTTCTCTTTCTTCGCCTCTTTGCGGTTAATTATATCCGGAAAAAAACAAAGTGGAGTTTTCGCTTCACAATTACGAAATCTCCACTTTTCTCAATATTATATTGGCTGCAAAAAGGCAGTTGCATTCACTCGATCTTACTTGTACAAAACAGCCTCTTTCAAAGTCGCGATCTTACCTAGCGCTTCATCGAGATCCTCTTGGGACGCGCCGTGGGCAACTATTGCATCTGTCAAATGCTTCACAATTGCATCAAAGTGTTCAGGCTGTAAATTCAAACCTGCGTGTGCTTTCTCCATTGAACGGCCTGAGTATTGCTTGGGGCCGCCAAGGGCATAAGAGATAAAAGCAGTTTGATGGCGGCGCTGCTTTTCCATGTCTGTATGATCGAAGAAATGGCTCACTATCTCGTCAGCCAAAACATCGCGGTAAAAATCATCCACCATCTCTTTAATGGCTGGCTCTCCACCCATTTTTTCGTACAATGTTGTTGCCATATCGTTTCAGCGAGTTATTTTTTTTCACTTACTCTTTAATTATAGCTGGCACTTTTGCTTTTTTTACTGGGAAATGTTAATTTAATCTGAAATAATTACTTAGTAACTGTTGCGACTGCTGGTATTTTTAAGACCACATTATATCATTGTAAACTTGATTAACCTTCTATCGCCAGTTAGATATTGCCACGCGCCCTCCCAGCATTTTGACCTAATGCACGGATTGCTGGTTTTAGCAAGATGTTTCTTATACAGCGCCAACACCCATCAGTTTTAAAGCTAGCAAACTCAAGAAATCGCTGATAAAACAGAGGCCGGATGCGATCACAATTTCCGCGATCGCCCCTGCAATTCTACAAGTTAACATCAATAGGCGATAGGCTGCCCAGCAGCATCATGTATAATCGAATCGCAAATATAATCTTCTCACCAGAACGATCGCCTGTATAGTAATATTTGGCAGTTGCTAGTCGGTTGCGACACTTCCGGGCGATCGCCCGCAGTTAAAAAAACCTTTGACTTAAGTACGCGGACTGAAATCAAGATTATTATGTCCTCCGCGAGAAACGAAGCAATCCCAAGTATGAGCGATTGCTGCATTTCTATCTGCTGTTTCCTTAAACTTTGATGATTTTTGAGTGCCTTGAAATACTATAGCCAACATCCTAACGCTTTCTCGATCGACTACCTCAACGACTTGCGAGGAGCAATTCTAGCCTCCCCTTATCTAGCAATCAACAACCTCAATCGCGATTTCATTGGCACAAAAGGGTTTTCCGTGGTGTTTCAACGTGCGGAAATCGCCGAAGTAGAACGGCGGTTCCCCTTGTTCAAACCCTATCTAGACCAAGCATTACAGCCTGAATGCAATGCTTTTTACCTCAACCCTTTGTTGCTGGGTGAAGGTTCCCGCGTCGATCCGCATATCGATCGATCTTTGCGATCGTACTGCAAAACAGTCGAACCTCCCGCAGCCGTCAGCGTTTTGTACGTGCAAGTGCCGCCGAACTTGCAAGGAGGAGAGTTAATACTGCGGCGCAACAAACAGCAAGTCGGGCAGATTAAGCCACAAGCCAACTCGCTAATCTATTTTCAAGGAGATTTGACTCACTCTGTCAACGCTGTTAAAAGTAGCGGAACTCGTTTGAGTTTGGTTTGCGAACAGTACAGTTTGAGCGAAACAGAACTGCAAGATATTCCAGGATTCACAGTGGAATCTAGGGCCGCGAAAGCAAAAATTAAGTAAGGTTTATTCGATCCTGGGAGGGTGATAAATTCAGGACAAGCTTAACCAGCCGCTTGCATCAAGCATTCAATCACCGCCAACTTAGGATCGCGAATTAAATAACTTATAATTTTAATTGTTATTGTGGGATGGGCGGGACGCCCGTCCTTTTTGGACGGGCGTCCCGCCCATCCCACAAACTTGTGGAAGTTATTTAATTCTCATTCCTTATGTGCTGGGAGATTATGGGTTTGCGGTAAACTTAATGCTCAATCTAAACCGGGACTTTTGAGCATTTCCATCAACTTCCGCTTCCGACTGTGTACTTGCATCAGTTGAGAACGATAAGCAGACCACTGAAGATTTTGCCCAGTGTGTAAATAGGCAGCGCGGGCTTTTTCCAACCACTTAATCGCAAGATTGTACTCGCTTGATTTTCCTTGATCCATAATCGATGCAGCACGCCCACAAGCATTGGCGATTACCCAATCGGGGCTGTGGCTGATAGCAGCCCCCATTACTCGGTGAATCAGTGCTGAGTGGTAATAACCCAAGCCATCAGCAAGGGCGATCGCATCTTCAATCATTCCCTCATCCAGAAAAATATCAACCTTCGCGTCAGTAAAATTCCAACTTTCATTACTTTTCAGAGTTGCTAACAAATCGGCTTTCAAAGTTGACCAACTATCTTTTGCTAACTCCTTCACTAAACTATAATCGCTAAAAGACGGTTTGATTTTAAATATCTGGATTCTAGCATTTAATGCAAGTTCGTCTTCGCCCAACTCAACAGCCAACTCACTCATCGATGTTGCCAGTTGGTAATGGCAATGACCTGACAAATTTAACCCAGCTTGGCAAATTTTCAGAGCTTGTTCTAAGGCTCCCTGTTGCTTTAAAGTTTGAACGAGAGCCAAAGCCTCTTCCGCTGATTGCATCTGGGTAGCAGCAGCTTCCACTGCTTCTTCTACTCTCCCCAAACGAGTTAACATCGTCAAGTATTGTTGAGTACAACCTTCTGCTTGGGCTAAGTATAAGTATTCTCGATCGCGTTCCTGGCGATCGAGGATTTGCAAGCGAATCAATGCTAAGTCGTGAGCACAGTTTGGTGCGTCACCAGCCCAAACTCCTTGCCCAGTAATATTGCCTTCAAGTACCTGTTGGATTAGGGGGTCGTCCCAACCTTGGCGTAAAGCTTCCAAGCTCATGCTGAAATCACAATCCCATTCATCTTGCCAAGCTTCTAACATCACCTGAAAATCGATCTCTTCTTCAGCAGTTAGTTGAGCCGTCAAAATGGCTTCTGTCCAAGCTTCATCCAAAGCGTTAGCTACCTCAGAATTTTCAGCGCCATATTCTTCTACATCATCCCAATCTTCAACGCAGGCTGTGGTGATGGCTTCTAAAATTACTAAAGCGTTGTTGCCATCCCCCTGTGCGCTGAATTCCTGGGCTCGCTGAATTACATCTAAAAGTTCTTCTGTAATCGGGTCTTCCTCCCATCCATCCTCCAAATACCTCACAGCCTCTCGCAAAATTCGTCGTACTTGATATCGAAAGGGAGCAGGATCGATGGAGGTGTGGCGCGGTGCTTTGGTAGGTTGGTTTGAAGGTGCAGGAATAGCACTTAAGTTAATGTATTGTTCGATCGCATCAATGAGTGATGGTTCTTTTTTTACTAAATGCTGTATTAATTGCTGGGTTTGTACATCGTTGAGGCGATCGAGCAATTGTTCCAGTGTCGAGCCATGCTCAATTATTTCTGGTTGCCGCAGACACAATAACAACGTCGCAACAATGTGTTTACACCACCCACCGTTATCGTAAGGACAAGTGCAGAATAATGTAGATGCTAATCCAGCATCATCAAAGGGCAGGGTAACACGGTAGGGTTCTACTTCGGAACCCTCCACTACTGCTTGCACCATATTGCCACGCCGGACTGCCCTAGTAACATTGCCCGCTAAATAGTAAGCTTCACCCCGCTTGAGGGATTGGGCAGAGGTGTGAAGCTCGATCGTCGCTTTAGTGAGTTTGGGAATAACCATGAGACTATGCCTCAGCAATTAAAGGATTAGACTCGATTTTACCTGAGAAATACACTTAGTCTACAATTTAATTGTGTCCCGATTAGAGGTTTCCATAAATTTCAAAAATCTGTAAAGCAAGCACTGAGAAGGTTCCTTACAAAGGAAAACGAGTAGCACTCGACACAAAAAATATTGGCAATAGTTTATTATTAATTTATAATTAGTGCTTAGCTAAGAATCATCAAAATTCCAGTATGCTTAATCCTTTGGAGTTACCCTCAATTCCTTTATCTGAACGCAAGCAGTTACCTGAATGTGCAGCTATATATTTTGCGATAGATGCAAATAATAGAGTTCTTTATATAGGGAAAGCTAAGAATGTGGTGGCAAGATGGAGAAATCATCACCGCATCCATAAGTTAGAAGAAATTGACCAAGAGTTTCCTGTTAGACTGGCTTGGCAAGCATGGAATGAAGAAAACTTGGGTGAAGCAGAAAAAGGCTTAATTAAAATATTCCAGCCTTTGCTGAACAATACAGAAGTTGAAACACCTGCTGTCATCCCATCAGAAATTGTGTTAAGAGATTTTCTAAAAAACTTTTCAAGACGGCTAATTATTTTCGGTATGGAACCTAAAGCTCCTGACACTCTCCTCAAAGTCCATCTCAAATATGATTGGCAAAATTTGTCTTCTCAGGGAACAGCAGCTAAGATCAAAGACTACATCAAACAAAACCAAAACACAAATACGAGCCTAAAATTTAAGCGTCATAGATATAGTAAATTCAATTTATTCGCTGGAGAAACTTTTCGTCCAGGTAGTAGAGCGCAGCGAACAATGGCCCGGCAACATCGGTCATACAACAACCACTGGGAATTTGCCTGTAATGGTGTTGTCATTCATATCACCCCTACAGATTTTTATGGGAACTATAAAGAAAAAACTCAAGTGACCAAACTAGCGGGAGTAAATTTTCGTGCAATCACAGAAGAGGTGTTTGCGGAGGCCCAAAAAAATAGTAATTATGAATTCTCTGGATTATGTTGTTTCAGAAGCGATCCAGTTCCCCTGCTTTGGGTTAACTTGTAAAGCCACCCAATGATGAAAAGCATTTTCGATCGACCCAGGATGTCGGAGTCAATGAAGCTGCTGGTTTGGTAAAATGCCACAGGCGATCGCCTTACCAATAAAAACCGCCAGATTAATTTAAACTGATTAAAAATTAGGCTGCGAAAATCCGATGATCCACAAGAAGAACCGCAAAAAGTTACCCTTATTAGCAGCGTTCTTAGTCTCGCCATTTATTTCTTGGTTCCTGAGTGCGATCGCCCTATTTCTCAGTCTCTGGGTCATCATACCAGCACCCGCGATGTTCCTGTACCCTTTGGCGGTGGGAGCACCAGAAATCAGTCCTTGGTTGGTTGGTATCAATACGATCGCCCTTCTGCTGAACCTGCTCAGACGGCATCAAGGCAAAGTCTACATTATTTTACTGATTTGTAACCTGTTCGCCCTAATCCTAGGCCTGCTTCCCCTGATTCAGTTCCCAGCAGCCAATGCAGCGATAGCTACCCAAATGCAAGCAGTTTTAGGGGAAAATTATTTAGCAGCCGTTCCTCAAGCCGATCGCGCGCAGCTACGCCCTCAACCGTTTATCCTCGCAGATGCGTTCCGAGGAATTCCCCTCAGAGAGGTTAGGATCGATCGGGCTATTGGATTTGCCAACCCTGACGGAGTTTCACTGCAACTAAACCTTTATCGGCCGATGGAAATTGGCAAATATCCAGCGATTATCACACTCTATGGGGGAGCTTGGCAAAGAGGCAATCCCGATTCCAATGAGGAATTCAGCCGCTACATGGCCGCCCAAGGCTATTGTGTGGTTGCAATTGCTTACCGCCACGCTCCCAAGTATCAATTTCCTGCTCAGCTTGACGACGTACAAGCCGCTCTTTCCTATATCAAAACTCATGCTGCTGATTGGGAAATTGATCTCGATCGCATTGCTTTGATGGGAAGGTCTGCAGGTGCCCATTTAGCAATGCTAACTGCTTATGATTCTAGTGTGCTTCCAGTTCGAGCAGTGGTCAACTATTACGGGCCAAATGACCTGATTCGGGGATACAATGACCCACCTTTTCCTGATGCCATAAATGTTCGAGCCGTCTTGCGCGCCTTTCTGGGAGGAACTCCAGACGAACTCAACGAGCTTTACCGTCGGGCTTCTCCCATCAATTATATTAAACCGAATCTTCCCCCTTCTCTACTGGTTTATGCAGGTCGCGACCATATCGTTCAGCCCAAGTTTGGTCGATCGCTCTACCAACGATTGCGAGCCACCGGCGATTCCCTACGGGATAGCTTCGCTTCACGGGCTATTTTGCTCGAAATTCCTTGGGCTGAACACGCTTTTGATGCAGTTTTTAATGGGCCGAGCAATCAATTAGCTTTGTACTACACAGAACGCTTTTTGGCTCATGCTCTAAAGTCTTCGGATTACCAAGGAGTTAAATAAAAATTATCAACTTACTCATTTAGGCTCAATAAACTGCGGCTATAACAGTTTAATAAGTTCCCAAATCTCGTAAAGATTTCTACGGCAAATTGTCGCACCAACTTTTAGAAGAGTTGCAAGACTTTATTTATTATATAGCGGTTCGATCGCGTGGTGAAGTATGCCCCATGCCCCATGCCCCATGCCCCATGCCCCATGCCCCATGCCCCATGCCCCATGCCCCATGCCCCATGCCCCATGCCCC
>NZ_JAUBSH010000004.1:28446-89346 GCF_036704705.1 Microcoleus sp. K1-B1
ATGCCCTGTTAAACTGAAACCCTGCGGTTGTGTGCGCTTGGTGCGATCGACCTTTCTGAAAAAAACCTAAAATTCTGTAGCCTACAATACATTTATTTGGTTAATGATTGTTTAAACTCTCCAAGTGTAGATTGTGTACTCTCCATAATTCTCCAAAACTCCTAAACGAGTGCGTTGTTTGCTGGACTGCGATTTATCGATCGTCGAACCGTTAAAAACCATAAGTAGTTTTGACCTGAATTCATCGGAATTGATTCGCACAAAATTTTTGAGCAGACCAGGGTAAAGATTAATTACTAAATTTGTGCAGTGCAGACATCTATAATGTTGACTCAAGTTTGTACAGGCTCTTGCCATCTATCTTCTTGGTAATAACCGCAATCCAACCGCATCTCACACTGGATTGTCACACCCGATGGACGGCGAAGTCATGGCGCCTCGCTCCTCCAATATTTTCGAGCCTGCCAAAAAAGGCCTTCTCCCAAAAGTTAGCTTTGACAAAAAATCTTGGGTAAATCCAGGATATTCTTCAATCGTTAGACTTTTGCTAACATCTATTTTTTCTCAACTACTCGTCCCGCAATACCAATAAAAATAACCATGAGTGGAAACGAATCGCGCGTTCAAGCAATTTCTCAAATCGTCAACCGCAAACTGATGCCTGGTCGGCCTCCCAAGCGGCTAGAAGATATGTGGGCAACAGACGTTTTTACTCTGAGCAAAATGCAAGAAAGTCTGCCCAAAAGCATTTTCAAATCAGTAAAAAACACCGTTCAAACCGGCCAAAAACTTGATGCTTCTGTAGCTGATGTAGTTGCAGTAGCAATGAAAGATTGGGCTATTTCCAAAGGCGCCCTCTACTATGCCCACGTATTCTACCCGCTAACCAACGGCACCGCCGAAAAACACGACGGTTTCATCTCAGTGCAAGGCGACGGTTCCGTCATCTCAGAATTTGCAGGCAAAGTTCTAGTCCAAGGCGAACCCGATGGCTCCTCATTCCCCAACGGCGGCATCCGTTCCACCGCCGCCGCTCGCGGATATACAGCCTGGGATGTCACCAGCCCTGCTTATGTCATGGAAACAGACAACGGCATGACATTGTGCATTCCCACTGTTTTCATCTCCTGGACAGGTGAAGCCTTAGACAAGAAAACGCCGCTTTTGCGTTCCATTGCCGCCATGAACAAAGCAGCAACTCGAGTGTTAAAGCTATTAGGCAATACCGAAGTTGCTCCGGTAAATTCCAGTTGCGGTTCCGAACAAGAATACTTCCTGGTAGATTCCAATTTCACCAACAACCGCCCCGATTTACTGCTAGCAGGTCGCACCCTTTTCGGCAAAGCTCCTGCGAAAGGTCAGCAATTTGACGACCACTATTTTGGAGCGATACCAGAGCGCGTTCAAGTCTTCATGCAGGAAGTAGAAGAAAGAATGTACCGTCTGGGAATTCCTGCCAAAACCCGCCACAACGAAGTAGCTCCCGGTCAGTTTGAAATTGCACCAGTTTTTGAAGCTGCAAACGTCGCCAGCGACCACCAACAATTAACCATGACAATTCTTCGCAACACTGCGAAGAAACACGGTTTTATGTGTTTGCTGCACGAGAAGCCTTTCGCCGGCATTAACGGTTCTGGCAAACACGTCAACTGGTCGGTAGGCAATGCCACCCAAGGAAACTTATTAGACCCAGGCGATACACCGCACTCGAACATACAATTTCTAGTTTTCTGCGGCGCTGTGATTCGCGGAGTTCACAAATACGGCCCACTATTGCGCGCGGTAGTTGCTACTGCCAGCAACGACCACCGATTGGGTGCAAATGAGGCTCCACCAGCAATTATCTCTGTCTATTTGGGTTCGCAATTAGAAGATATCTTCGGGCAAATTAGCCGGGGAGAAGTTAAGGACTCTAAAGGTCGGGGAATTATGAACTTAGGTGTAGAAACATTGCCTACTTTCATGAAGGATGCTGGAGACAGAAACCGGACTTCGCCCTTTGCTTTTACTGGAAACCGGTTTGAATTCCGGGCCGTAGGTTCCGGTCAGTCTGTTTCCGGGCCGTTGGTGGCGATGAATACAATTCTTGCAGATTCTTTGGACTGGATTGCTAACAAATTAGAAAGCGATTTGGCTAAGGGAACTGAACTGAATGCTGCCATCCAAACTATTCTCAAAGAAGTGATGGACGAGCACGGTGCGGTTGTATTTGGTGGCGATGGCTATTCCGAAGAATGGCACAAAATGGCCGTTGAGGAACGGGGTTTAGCTAACTTGCGGACTACGGCAGATGCTTTACCCGTGTTGAAGGAAGGATACATTGAAGACTTGTTTGAAAAGACAGGTGTTCTGACTCCAGTTGAATTGGAAAGCCGTTACGATGTTTATGCTGAGCAGTATTTACTGGCAATTGAAGTCGAAGCAAAACTGGTAATAAGCATGGCAAAAACCATTGTTTACCCCGCAGCGTTGAGGTATTTAGCTGAACTTTCCAGCACGATTTCTAAATTGAAAGAGATTGGAATTGAAATGGAAAAGGAAAGTGCCGAAAAAGTAGCGGTGCTAGTTAAGTCCATGATGGATACTACGAGCAAATTGAGTGCGGCTTTGAGCAAGCACGATTTTGCTTCGACAGAAGACCATATGCAATATGCTTCGCAAACAATTCGTCCTTTGATGGATGAGGTTCGCCAGTATGCGGATGCTCTGGAAGGTGAAGTGGCTGATGATTTGTGGCCTCTGCCTACTTATCAAGAAATGCTGTTTGTTAAGTAATCGCGAATTTGGTTAATTGCAGGTTAGATTTGTAAGGACACGGCACTGCCGTGTCCTTACTTGTTTTTGAGCTTAAATGAGTGGTACGCTGAATCGGCCAGAGTCATTAAATCCCAGCTACAGTAAGAGTTGTGAAGATTGTTGAGATACGGTTCAACAAATTTTATCGGGGTATAAAAAGAAATCTTGCTGCGAAAAGCTATTATGCGAATTCAATCTCTTTTCAAACAAATGACTCTGGCGGCTCTAGCTCTGGTTTTTGCGATTAGTTGCAGTCGATCGACTCCCAACGTAGACTCTGCCCCTGAAGCCAGCACCTCTAGCAGCTTTAGAGTGGCAATGCTCACCACAGGCGCCAAAGACAACCAAAGTTGGGATCAAGCTTGCTTTGAAGGATTGAATCTAATCAAAAATAAATTTAATGCTGAGGTAGAAATTACTGACAGTATTGACGGTGAAAATAGTGAACCTACCATTCGCAAATATGCTCAGTCCGGCTATGACCTAATAATTGCCGCCAGTGGTGCCTATTCCACAACTGCCGAAAAGCTCGCTAAAGAATTTCCACGAACGAAATTTGCCCTGATTACAACGCATCCAGGGAATAACAGAAATTTAGGGGCTGTTGCCTTTCGATCGGGTGAGGTGGGATACCTCACAGGCGCTTTGGCTGCCATGAAGACCAAAAGCAATAAAGTTGGCTATATTGTGGGTGAACCTTATCCGGTTTACAAAGAAGAAGAAGCCTTGTTTAGGCGGGGAGTCAAGGCAACGAATCCCTCTGTTCAAGCCTCGACGGCTTTTCTCGATTCTTGGGTTGATACGGAAAAAGCCATCAAAATTGCAACGGATATGGTTGCCTCTGGAGTAGATGTTTTGACTTTCAACGCCGGTGAGGCAGGCTTAGCAGCACTAACAGCCGTTTCGCAAAAGCCAGGAGTCTTTGTGATTGGTAGGACAAAGGATCAGTATGAAGTGGCTCCTGGCAAAGTCCTCACTAGCGTTCTGCAGGACATTCCCAATCTGGTGCTAAATGTGGCAGTGTTAACTCAGCAAGGTCGCTGGGAAGGAAAACTTTACAAGTTTGGGCTCAAGGAAAAGATCTACGACTTTGCCCCTTTCCGTGGTAGTCTCACGTCTCAGGAAGAGGACACTTTCAAGACCATCCGAGAAGCTGTGACGACTGGCCAAATTGATGTGTCTCCTTAGTGCGCGCATTAATTGATTTACCAATATTGATCCTTAAGTCCGATGCAAAATCAACGCAACGATCGCGTTCTGCTGATCGCCAGAAGCTCTCGTTCTCATCCTTGGCAACGCTTCTTTTCTATTGCAAATCAGCTCCGATATGGTTTAATATTTTTGGTTCTCCTGAGCTTACTGCCCACAGGTGGCTTGCTGATCTACCTCAGCTTTCAGGCGCAGATCCAGCAATCGCGATCGCTCCAAGAAGAGCGTAGCCAGACAGCAGGAGGGCAGATTGATAATTATCTAGATGACTTGAAACGAAAACTGAGCTATTTAGCTAGGGTCAAAGGACTCACCAACTTTCAACCTCAAGCGCAGCAGAGCCTGTTGGAAGGGTTGATTCGTCATAATGATGCTTATGAAGCCGTTGCCATTTTGAACAGGAAGGGACAAGTTGTTGTATCAGTCTCACCCTATAAACCGCTTAAATTAGAAAATCCAGCCAATTCGCCACTGTTTATTCGTGCCTTCAAACAACAGGAAGATTATGTCAGTCCTGTAGAAATTAATCCTCGAACCAAGCAACTAACAACCATTATGGCGGTTCCGATTCGGAATGAGCGAGATGAGGTGGATGGGGTGCTATTAGCAGAGATAAATCTCCACTTTCTCTGGTTTATTGTTTCCCAAACGGAGGTTGGCAATACGGGTTATGTCTATGTAGTTGATGAGCGTAATTTTCTCATTGCTCAAAAGGGTAGTAAGCCAGAAACATTTCAACTTCAAGATATTTCTAAGCGTCCCTTTTTTCAATTTTTGAAAGCATCAGAAGATATTAAGCGCCTTAACGTTTATGAGGGTCTAAAGCAGGTAGAAGTATTGGGAGCCAGTGCCTTAGTTCGGAGCGTGAATTGGAATGTGGTTGTAGAACTGCCAACGGCTGAGGCGTATGCTCCCGTTTACCAAATGCTCTCAATTATGGGAGGCTCATTGACGCTGGTGACGATCGTCGCTGTTGGCATTGGGTATCTATTTATTCGGCAAATTGTGGTGCCGCTACAGCGCTTAACCACGGCAGCTACTGAAATCAGTGCGGGGCAATTAGATACACGGGTCAACATCCACAGCCAAAACGAATTGGGGACATTGGCGATCGCCTTTAACAATATGGCAACCCAGTTAGAGGAACTGATTAAAGCTGTTGAAGTGGAACGCAATTTTGTTTCAGCAATTCTTGAAATTGCAGGTGCCCTGGTAGTTGTGCTCGACCCGCAGGGACAAATCGTTCGCTTTAACCGAGCTTGCGAACAAATGACTCATTACTCGTTTAGTGAAGTGAAAGGGCGCTACATTTGGGACTTGTTCCCGAACTCAGACTTAGCTAGACAAGCCAAAACTACTTTTGAGTCTTTACAATCTGGTAATTTTCCCCTGCAGTATGAAGGCAGTTGGATGAGCAAAGATCAACAACTCAGACTGATTGCTTGGTCAGATACTGCTTTAGTCGATGATCAAGGTGAAATTGAGTACATCATCAAAACAGGGATTGACATTACTCAACGGAAACAGGCAGAAGAAGAACTCAGAACGTCGGAACAGCGGCTATCTTTTCTATTCCGCCAAAGTGCACTGGCAGTGGTGGAATGGGATTTAAACTTTCAAGTCACTGCCTGGAATCCAGCAGCCGAGCAGATTTTTGGTTACACGGCTACAGAGGCGATCGGACACCATCCCGCAGAATTAATTGTGCCTGCATCTGCCCGAAAGGTCGTCGATCAAATTATGAACGAGTTGTTGATGCAGAGCCAAGGAATCTACAGCGTCAATGAAAATTTTACAAAAAACGGCAAAATCATTATTTGCGAATGGTTCAATACGCCTTTAGTAGGGGATGGTGGAAAGATTCTTGGAGTGGCATCCTTGGCACTGGATATTACTGAGCGCAAGCAAGCCGAAGCTGCATTAAGGCAAGCAAAAGAGGAAGCTGAGGTTGCACTCAAAACCTTACAGCAAACTCAGGCACAGCTTATTCAGGCAGAGAAAATGTCAGGTTTGGGGCAACTGGTTGCGGGTGTTGCTCACGAAATTAATAATCCAGTCAACTTTATCTATGGCAACCTGAGCCATACTGCGGACTACACGCAAAATTTACTAAAGTTGATTCAGCTTTACCAGCAAACCTATCCAACTAATACCGAAATTCAGGAAAAAATTGAAGAGTTCGAGCTGGACTTCATTAGTGAAGATTTACCCAAAATCCTGACTTCAATGAAGGTAGGAGCCGATCGCATTCGTGAAATTGTCCTGTCGCTACGAAACTTCTCGCGGCTGGATGAGGCAGAAATGAAGCCAGTTGATATCCACGAGGGAATTGACAGCACATTGATGATTTTGCAAAATCGACTGAAGGCGAAACCGGATCATCCTGCTATTGAAATTGTTAAAGAGTACGGGGACTTACCGCTAGTAGAGTGCTATGCCGGACAGTTGAACCAGGTCTTTATGAATCTTCTGGCAAATGCGATTGATGCTTTAGAAAACTACGACAATCAGCGTTCTCGAAAAGACATCCAAACAAATCCCAGTCGCATCACTATTCGGACTAAGCTAGTCACAAACGAAACTGGGCCCAATTGTTCTAAAAACGTGGTGATTCAAGTTCAAGACAATGGGCCAGGGATGACGGAAACTGTTAGACAACAGGTGTTCAATCCCTTCTTCACCACCCAACCAATTGGTAAAGGAACTGGATTAGGACTATCCATCAGCTATCAAATAGTAGTTGATAAGCATGGTGGCTTACTCCAGTGTTTCTCTCAACCCCATCAAGGAGCAGAGTTCCGAATAGAAATTCCTGTTTTGCAAAGCGGTGCTGTAGCACTCGTGGGTAAATAACTGCGATCGCATTCCTTCTCTCAATTGCCGCGATGTAATCCGCCACCTGCTTACGATTCTATTAAGAAACGAAAAGCTATGGATACTCAAGTGAGAAAAAGTGCTATTGTTAATCATATACAGGTAATCAAGACAATAGCACAGATTCCTAGAGTGTCACAGGTAGGATAGTTGTGCGCTTATGTAACTCCTATCAAAAAGGAAATTTTAATATTTTATGGAGAAAATTAAAGATTTACAATTATCCAAATGCCCAACGGGAATTCAGGGACTCGATGAAATCACCGATGGAGGGTTGCCCCAAGGCAGACCAACTTTAATCTGTGGTTCTGCTGGTTGCGGCAAAACCTTATTTGGTGTGGAGTTTCTCGTACGCGGATCAACGCGGTACGGAGAACCAGGCGTTTTAGTCACCTTTGAAGAAACTGCGTCAGAAATTACCAAAAACGTCGCCTCTTTAGGGTGGGATTTAAATCAGTTAATTGCTGAAGGTAAAATATTAATAGATCATGTTTATATTGAACCCAGCGAAATTGAGGAAACAGGAGAATATGACCTAGAAGCCCTATTTCTTCGTTTAGGGTATGCGATCAAAAAAATTGGTGCTAAACGTGTACTTTTAGACACGATTGAAGTCTTGTTTGCTGGTTTAGCCAATGCCAACATTGTCCGAGCAGAAATACGCCGTTTATTTCATTGGTTAAAAGACCAAGGTGTGACAGCCGTGATCACAGGGGAGCGAGGAGATCACACCTTAACCCGTCAAGGTTTAGAAGAATACGTTTCGGATTGTGTGATCAAATTAGATCAAAAAACCTTTGAAGACATCGCCACAAGAACCCTTCAAGTTGTCAAGTATCGCGGCTCTCGTCATAGTAATAATGAATATCCTTTTTTAATTGAAGAAAGTGGCATTTCGGTCTTACCCGTTACTTCCTTAAAATTAGACCATGTGGTTTCTAATGAGCGAGTTTCAACGGGCATCGCCGAACTTGATGAAATGTTTGGTGGTCAAGGCTACTATCGGGGTAGCAGTATTCTCGTCACAGGCAGAGCTGGAACGGGCAAAACGACTCTTGCAAATTATTTTGCCCACGCAAGCTGTGTGAGGGGCGAACGGTGTTTATATCTCGCCACGGAAGAATCGCCCCAACAAATTATCCGCAATTTAAGCTCGATTGGTCTTAACTTAGCTTCTTATGTGGAGCAGGGATTACTCCAATTTGATGCGGTACGTCCCACAAATTACAATTTAGAAATGCGTTTGTTTAAAATTCATCGCTGGGTACAAGAATTTCAACCAAGGACAATCATCATTGATCCGATGAGTAATCTCGTATTGAGTGGGAGTTTAATCCAAACAAAAAACTTTTTCATGCGTTTAATTGACTATTTAAAGAGTAAGCAAATAACCGTTTTTATGACCAACTTAACGGCTGGTGATGCTGACCATGACCACGAACAGACAGAAGTGGGTGTTTCCTCTCTGATGGATACTTGGTTAGAACTCCAAACGATCAAGGTCAATGGGGAGCGCAATCGCATTATCTATGCCCTCAAATCTCGTGGTATGATGCACTCTAATCAAGTACGGGAATTTATCGTAACTAATCAAGGTGTAAAATTAGTCGAGGTTTACTTGGGAGATGGCAAGGTATTAACAGGAACGGAAAGACTCAATCAAGAAATAAAAGAAGAATCTGCCGCTAAAAAACGCCGACATAATTTTGAACAAAAAAAACGGGAGTATGAACAAGAGAAAAAAATCGTACAAGCTCAGATAAATGCTCTACAAATGCAATTGCTCAATCGAGATGCGGAGTTGGATTTGCTGCTTGAAGAACAACAAGAGGAAGAAAAAGCGGTGCTGGAGCATCGAACCTTTATGGGAAGATTACGTCATCTTAATCCCTAAAACCTGTCTCTAAGGATAAAAAACATGACAGATAATTTAACAGATAATTTCTCACAGCCCACTAACACAAAAGAGTCACAGCTTTGGCAAATGCGGTTATATGTGGCGGGACATACACCTAAATCTCTGGTTGCTTTTGCCAATTTGAAGAAGATATGTGAGGAATATCTTCACGGTCAATATACCATTGAAATTATTGACTTAAGTCAACAACCGCAGCTAGCCATAGAAGATAGCATCGTTGCTCTACCGACTCTCGTTAGAAAATTGCCAGAACCGATTAAAAAGATTATTGGTGATTTATCAAATACTGAAAAAGTTCTGGTAGGACTGCAAATTCTTCGTCTAGTCGATGAACAATAACTCAAGATAGAGGAACTAACAATGATTGACTCCGAAGATGTTAAAGAAACAATCACAGAACTTTTTGAACAGTCTCTGTCCCAATCAAAGGAAGAGCATTATACCCTACGTCTTTATATTTCAGGTACAACGATTCAATCGGTGACGGCTTTGCAAAATATCAAAAAGATTTGTGAGGAACATCTCCAAGGGCGTTATGAGTTAGAAGTTATTGATATTTATCAACAGACAGAAGCTGTTATTGCGGAGAACATTGTGGCTGTTCCCACCTTGATAAAAAAGTTACCTCTGCCCTTACAAAAAATGATTGGCAATTTATCGAATACAGAAAAAGTCTTAATTGGTCTTAATCTTGTGCCTAAAAAAAATATAAGTGGAGAGGAAAATAATGAAGGATTCTCTGACCCCTATTGAAAAAATGAGCCAAGAAGTCGAAACCCTACATCGGGAATTGGCAGAGGTGCAGGAACGCCTAAATTTAGCGGAAGAAACGTTGCAGGCGATTGGTTCTGGGGAAGTTGATGCTGTTGTTGTTTCTACGCAGCGAGGAAAGCGAGTTTTTACGCTTCAGGGGGCAGATTATGTTTATCAGTGTTTAGTGGAACAAATGGGCGAAGGAGCGGCTACCGTATCTTCTGAAGGTTTAATTTTGTACTGTAATAAGCGACTATCAGAACTCTTAAATTGTCCTTTAACAAATCTGATCGGCTCTCAATTAGAAACTTTTATTGCGCCCCAGGATAAAAAAGCATTTTTACTACTTTTGCAGCAGGTTCAGACTGAAAAAAGTCTGACTAGAGAATTATCTTTGATCACAGCAACGGGAAATAAGGAAGTCCCTGTTAAATTATCGTTTAAACAACTGCAGATAGATGAGATTTTAGTTAATAGTATTATTGTTACTGATATTACAGAATCTAAAATAAAAGAAGCTGCGAAACTCAGTCACATTCTCAACAGCGCACTCGCCGTTATTAAAAATTTTCGTCTTTTGACCGATGGTACTTTAGAGATTGATTCTTGGACAGGCGGAACTCAACAGATTTTTGGCTATAGCTTAGAAGCAGTGGAAGCAGATTCTGCTTTAATCATAGCGAATATATTGTCCGAAGATCGAGAAAAAACGCTCGCCTCATTTATCAAAAATATTCAAGCAGGGCGCTCTGGTGTTATCGAATATCGGTTTTTGCATGGCGATCGCACAATTCGATGGCTTGCCTCAAACTATGTTGCTGAATGGGATAAAGAACAAGATTGTTGGGTGGGCATAGAAATTATTACGGATATTACCCAACGTAAAGAAACAGAGAAAACAATTGCGGAACAAGCAGCCTTAATTGATATTGCTAGTGATGCAATTTTTGTAAAGGATTTAGACGATAATATTTTATTTTGGAATAAAGGAGCTGAACGTTTATATGGTTGGGCAGAAGCCGAAGTTATAGGGCAGAAAACTCAAAGCTTATTTAATCAACCGTGTAAACTAACTGATCCGATCAAAATCACTACGGAGCAAGGCAGTTGGCAAGGGGAAATAGATCAACTTACTAAAACCGGTAAAAATATAATCGTAGAAAGTCGTAAAACACTGATAAACAATCAATTTTCCCACTCCCGCTCTATCCTCGTTGTTAATAGTGATATTACTGAAAAAAAACAACTTGAAAAACAGTTTTACCATGCCCAGCGATTAGAGAGTTTAGGAACGTTAGCAAGTGGAATTGCACATGATTTCAATAACATTCTCACCCCGATTTTGGGAGCTAGTCAACTGCTTCCTCTAAAAATTACCAATATAAATGAACCAACACAAAGACTGTTAAGACTCCTTTCGGGTAGTGCTAAACGTGGGGCTGAGTTGGTCCAGCAAATTCTTCTTTTTAGTCGAGCAACGGATGGTAACTCTGTAATACTACAACTAGGCAATTTGCTCCTAGAAGTGATTGCTATTGCTCAACACACATTTCCAAAATCAATAACTATTTCGACTAAAGTTCCGGCAATGGAACTATGGACAATATCGGGTGATGCTACCCAGCTACACCAAGTATTTATGAATCTGATGATTAACGCTAGGGATGCCATGTCATCAGGAGGAAGTTTGACCATCTCTGCCGAAAATCGCCCATTGGATGAAGAAGATGCCCTGATGAATTTGGAAGCAAAAGCAGGCTGTTATGTGGCTGTGACGGTTGCTGATACAGGAATGGGTATTCCGCCAGAATTGTTAAACCGAATTTTTGACCCCTTTTTCACTACCAAGGAAGTTGGCAAAGGAACAGGGCTAGGATTATCAACTGTAATGGGTATTGTCAAAAATCATGGCGGTTTTGTTAAGGTTTATAGCGAGTTGGGTAAGGGTACGGAATTTCAGGTTTTTTTACCAGCTATAGAGGGAGAAGTGAGCCTCAAAACCGTAGAAAAAGCAATGCCTAGAGGTAAGGGTGAGTTGATTTTAATTGTTGATGATGAAGCCTCTATTCGAGAAATCACACAGACTTCTCTAGAAAACTATAACTACAGAACAATACTCGCTAGTGATGGGCTTGAAGCCATCGCTGTCTATAGGGAAAATCAACAGGAAATTAGTGTGGTTTTAATGGATATGATGATGCCGAACCTAGATGGTGTTTCCGCAATGCGCGCGTTGCAAAAAATTAATCCTGGGGTTAAAATCATTGGGACTAGCGGACTCCTTGCTAACAGAAAGCTGGCATTAGAGGCTAATGTCAAAACATTTTTGTTAAAACCTTACACGCTCGCACAGTTATTACAAATTTTAGCGGAGATATTGCCGCGAGACGAGAATAAAGCAAATTGCATCCCGCCCCTTACCTCTCAAGAGTCTTCACTGCCGAGGGTTGAATTGTCGAGAGATGCTTTAGCAATGATGCCCCCCGAATGGTTACAGCAAATGTATGATGCGGCGTACTATTGTGATGGGGATCTCCTGCTGCAATTAATTGAACAAATACCAACTTCTCAAGTGGCGATCGCCAATGCTCTCAAAGATTTAACGCTGAGTTTTAAAACGGATATCATTATGGAATTAACTGATTTATATGACAGTACCGCGTCTCGAACAATTTAGAGGTTGTCTGATCGGTCAGTGTCTCGGCGACGCTATAGGCTGTAGAGTAGAAGGCTATCCTCCCGAAGTTTGCCAAAACTTTGTCAACTACGAAGTTAGACTCAAAAAAATCAAAGATCGCGATCGCTTCGGCTTTCCTTTTGGTCAATACACCGACGACTCCCAACTCGCCCGCGAACTCCTCCAAAGCTACCTCGCTTGTGGCGAATTCGACCCCAGCGACTACGCCACCCGTATTGCTGACATTTTCGCTCAAGAGCGCATTGTCGGGCGCGGTCGATCGACAGAAGAAGCTGCAAACCGCCTGATTCGGGGCGTTGCTTGGCAAGAAGCTGGTACTCCTGCTCCCAATGCTGGTAATGGCAGTGCTATGAGGGCGGGACCGATAGGCTTAATATTCTACGATCGCCCGTCCCAGCTTGTACAAGCTGCTTGCGATCAAGGGCGCATCACCCATCAAGATTCGCGGTGTTCTGCCGGTGCTGTGGCGATCGCGGGGGCTGTGGCGATCGCCCTTCAATCTGCAACTATTGAAACTGAGCCATTTCTCGGTCAACTGAGCGACTGGGTAGGAGAAGTTGATTCTTCCTTTGCCGCGTTGCTGAAAGATTTGATTGAATGGGTCAAATTGCCCCCAGAATCAGCCGTAGAGTTGATTTCTAGAGCTGGACTACCGTTAAACTACGAGCACTCTTGGCAAGGAATTTCGCCCTTTGTAGTCGGTAGCGTCTTGTGGAGTTTATATGCGTTTTTGCGATCGCCTCAAGATTACTGGGAAACTCTTTGCACTAGCATCGCCGTCGGTGGCGATGTGGATACCACCGCAGCAATGGCTTGTGCCATCAGCGGGGCATTTCTGGGCCTAGAAGCCATCCCGCGTCAACTAGCGGAATTTTTGAACGATCGGGGTAGGTGGGGTCTGGGCGAACTCATTCCACTCGCTGACAATTGTTATCACTTGAAAGTCAAGTTGTAGCCGCTTATCAAAACTTAGGGCTGAGAATTAAATAAAATCCACTTTTCATGACTGTTGTGGGATGGGCGTCCCGCCCGTCCCCGATAGACGGGCGGGACGCCCATCCCACAAGAAAAAAGGGAAATTATTTAATTGACGATCCTTATGGCTGATGATTACGGCTAAATAAATGTGGACGATCGACATTTGTGTTTGTCCATCAGTCGATCGCCCTAGAGTCAAATTCCCTCAATCAAACGATTTGCTCGCTAGAAGGTTCCCCGCTAGCAGGAGGCTCTACCGTATCGCCAAAGGCAACCCGCAGAAAAGGCGGCGCTAAAAATGTCGTCAGAATCACCATGATAATAATCGAGACTTCTAAGGGTTTATCCAAAATCCCACTCGCCGAACCGATGCCGGCAAACACTAACCCGACTTCGCCCCGAGGAATCATCCCCACTCCGATCGCCAATCGATTGATTCCCGGCAGACCAAACACCACCCAACCAGTCACCAGCTTGCCGAAAATCGCAACCACAATCAAAAATACGGCAATCAAAAGACCAGCCCGATTATCCGGCACTGTTGGGTTCAAAACCCCCACATCCGCCCGAGCCCCCACGGTTACAAAAAAGATGGGTACAAATAAATCGGCGATGGGTTTCACCAATTCATCCAACTCGTTGCGGGCATCGCTTTCATCCAACACCAAACCAGCCGCAAACGCACCCAAAATCGCTTCGAGATGAATTGCATTGCCCAGAAAAGCCATGAAGAAAGCAAAGACAAATGCCGGGATGACTATATTGCCGCGAGTTTTGAGTTTCTCCACCGCCGCAGTGAAGCTTTTGTTGAAAATGCCGCCCAACAGAATAGAACCCAACAGAAACGCAGTTGCACTGACAATCAAATAGATGACATTAACAACATCTATTTCACCGGTTTTCGCTAAACTGGCGACAACAGCCAGGACAATAATTCCCAGCACATCATCAATCACCGCCGCACCGACAATGATTTGACCTTCTTTAGATTTGAGTTGTCCTAATTCCGACAAAACTTTGGAGGTAATTCCGATGCTGGTTGCCGTCAAAGCAGCCCCCGCAAAAATCGCCGGAATCGCCGCCGTGTGGAAAATTATCATCAAGCCCGCAGTACCGGCAGCAAAGGGAACTGCCACGCCCACACAAGCGACAACGACGGCTTGAACCCCCACTTCTTTTAGTTGTCTGATATCCGATTCCAAACCTATTTCAAACAGCAGAATAATTACGCCTAATTCAGCTAGCACTGAAATGACTTCACTCTGCGATTCAAACACACTGGTGAGGGCGGCAGGAGACAGATGATTAATCGATTGCAGAACAGTCATAATCCCTGAGTCTGAGGCTGACAGCCCTGCTTCGGGAAAAATGACCAGGTGTAAAGCAGATACGCCAACAATTACCCCTGCTACAAGTTCACCCAAAACCGGCGGAAAATCGAAGTTTCTAGCCACTTCCGCGCCTAATTTACTGGCGAGATAAATCACTACCAAACTGAGCAAAACTCCGCTGAGGACGATCGGCGAATTTTCTGCCTCGACTGTTGCTAACAAAGGTATGGGGGCAACTAGGGATGCCATCCCAGAACTTAAAGCTGTAATTGTATGGTTCAAAAACATGGTTACGATGATAGTAAGAAAGACGATTCTACGGTGACTGTTGAGTGTTGACTGTTGACTGTTGACTGTTGACTGTTGACTGATGACTGTTGACTGATGACTAATGACTGTTGACTGTGAGTCGTAAAATTGATAACTGTTACATATTGGGTAGCCAGTTAACTCGACATGACTATCAAGCAAAGCTTGAAGAACCCAAATCTGGCGGTACATCCTGCCACCGCCCTTGTCCGACTGCTTGAATTGCTTCTTTTAGCAAGATATCGCCGGTATAAATTGCCCTACCGACGATCGCACTTTTGACACCAATTGGTTCCAAAGCCAGCAAACTCAACAAATCGGCGATCGAACTAACGCCACCGGAAGCAATCACCGGAATCGAAATAGCGTTAGCAATTTCGCGCAAAGATTCCAAAGAAGGCCCTTCCATAGTACCGTCGCGGTGAATGTCGGTGTAAATAATTTCAGCCGCCCCTAACTCGGCCATTTTTTGCGCCAATTCTGTTGCTAAAACTTCGGAAGTTTCTAGCCAGCCTCTAGTAGCAACTTTACCATTTCTGGCATCGATGCCAACCAGAATTCGACCGGGAAATTCGGCGCACAATTCACCGACTAATTGCGGTTGTTCAACGGCGACAGTGCCGAGAATGACGCGCCGAACGCCTAAATTGAGGATAGCAGCAACAGAAGCGCGATCGCGCATTCCGCCACCTACTTGACAGGGAACGTCTACTGATCGGACGATCGCTTCAATGGCTGCTTGGTTGACTGGATGACCGGCTTTAGCGCCGTCGAGGTCTACTAAATGCAGCATTGTCGCGCCTTCATTTACCCACTGTCTCGCGACTTCGACGGGGTTGTCGTTAAAAGTTTGAGACTTCGCGTAGTCTCCCTGATACAATCTGACGCATTTTCCATCCAATAAGTCGATCGCTGGAATTACATTCATGATTTTTGATTAAATTGGTAATAATTATACCAGTTAAAAAAAAGAATGCAACTTTAGCCAAGCTCCCCATACATAATCATTCATTATAAATTTTATAACCTAAAGTAAAGAGAGTATTACGATTGCCTACTACCATTTATTTGTGACATTCGCAACCGCTATTAAGATGAAATATCACCGCCGAAGAAAGCGTAGACCATAAAGGAGTATTGATATCAGCTTTTTGCAAAGCTTCTGCCGTCCAGTCGTTGCAGGTTCTCAAAACATAGTAACTGCCTTTTGCTTCATAAAAACTATCGCTGTTGTCGTAGCCGTAGCTAATTTTTATTTTCTTACCTGCTGCGTCTAATTGAAATGAATTTTTAATAAAATCTACTATCTTCAGATAATTTTCACCGCTAATCTTAACACATTTGGTTTCTATATTTTGGGGGATAACCCGATAACTTGCAACGTGTAAGGTAGACGGAGTAGGGAGAAATAGCGCCTTGAAAGCTGTAACTGGGTTGATACTTCCTGATGTGGGAGTTTCCAACATAAAAGCTCGATCTCCCCAGCCAAAAGACAAATATTTATAATCAGAAGTGGCATCCCGCCCTATTTGTGTTAGCGGTAAAAATTGATTCCAGTCAAAATATTCATTTTTAACTGGAACAATGATTTCGGTGTGGATGCCTTGGTTGGAAATGTATAGAGAGATTGTGCAATCTGCTTGTGAGTAATCTCCCCACTTTCTGGGAGTGAGATAGCCAATTGTTAAGAAAGCGCTTAAAGATAAGATGACAATTCCTAAGCGCTGTATGATTTTTCTCATTTTAACCGTGGGTTTCAAATTCTGCCTTCGGAGGGGGGGCGCTGCATCTTTGTGGGAAAGAATTCTTGCAATGCCGAATTGCGCTGTTCGGGGGTTTCCTTGGCCCAATTCGACAAACTTTCGTAGAAAAAGAACGACACGCCAGCGAAATCTCTTTTTCGCACTTCTTGCACTTGTTCTTGAATTTGTTTGAGCGGCACAGAATTATTTTTAAGACCTGTTAAAATGCCGATCGCAGTTGGAATGTTAAGTTTAGCCAGTTTAACTTCTTCCCGTTCCAGTTCGGCACTAAAACGCTTGATATCGGTGCGATAAACCTGCAACACAATTTCTTGGATGTAGCCGCGTCTTTCCCAGGTAAACCAGTCTTGCAAGTGGGCGGGTAAAGAAAAGTGAAAAGGGTTCGGAGATAAGCTGACAATACATTTTTCTTTGCGGGATTTGATGGCGCGGGAAACTCGCCCCACGAAGTCGTTAATTTTGTCAGCGCGCCAGCGCACCCAGAAGGTTTCGCGGGGGTCGTTGGAGGGAGGACTTTTGATTTGTTCCTGATACATTGACACTGTTAACGGCTCGTAGCCAAATTCTACTGGCAAGCCGAAATGGTCGTCAAATTGAATGCCATCTATATCATAATTATCGACAATTTCTAGGATTAAATCTAAGATAAATTGCTGAACTTCGGGATGAAAGGGATTCAGCCAAACTCGATCGTGTTTACCTTCTTTCCAAATAGTTGAACCGTCGCGCCGCTGCGCCAGCCATTCGGGGTGAAGTGTGGCTAATTCCGATTCGGCGGGAGCCATGAAACCAAACTCAAACCAGGGGATTACTGCTATACCTTTTTGGTGGGATTGTGCTATAATTTCTTTGAGGATGTCTCGGTCTTTCAATCCGGGCGATGGGTCGATCGACTGTCCGAATACTCGCTGGGCTGCCGCGCTGGGATAAAGTGTATAGCCTCCTTGCCAAACCGTGGGATAGATGGTATTAAAATTGAGTTGATTCAGTCGATTTACAGCGTCAATGATGTTGTTGCGGGAGAAAATAACGTCGCTGTCAATGTTTGTCAGCCAGACGCCGCGCAATTCGGTTGTTGGGGTTTTGGGCGGGGTTTGAGCCAAGAGACGCGGGGATAAAATCGCGGAGGAGGTAAGGGCGATCGTAAAAACAACTATTAAAGCCAGTATCCGCTGCCATTTGTGCAGTTTAATCATTAATTTTTCGCAAATATGATTATTTTTAGACTGATATTTTACCGTATAATTAGCTTGTTAGGGTGGGTCAGCGAGGGGTCTTTTATTAAAAGTCGATCGAACATTTCCTGACGCACCTACTATTTTTGATATTATTGGGGGTCAACGATGGTACCCATAAATAATATTGTTCCTGTAGTATTGTCTCGAATGGCACAAAAGAATGGACGGTTTACATTCATGTAAAAAGGCGGACAGAAGCTTACGTCCATTGAAGTCACTGCGGCTGCTTCTGTACCTTCTTCGTTCACTTCGACAAATGTTTTGTGTTTTACTGAATCTACTGCTACGTTGTCATCAGTCATCGGAGAAAAGTCGGCTTTTGATCTCTCAAAAATTCCTGCCATTCCCAAAGCTATGAGTGTGCTGTTGAGTTCAACTTCATACTCCATTTTGAAACGCGGTATTTCAATACTCCCATCTTCCGTCCTAAATTTTAAAAATTGCATCCATTGATTCCAGTTTTCTGGTGTTAATTCCTGCAAGAAAGTTGCCAAATTGCTATTGGAATCGGGCAAGAAAATATACATAGCCAGAGCGCCTTCTTCTCCGTAAGGTAAACTGACTGCTTGAAATTTGTCTGTTTCGTAGTACCCATAACTGCCTTCCTGAGACATCATCGGATGCTGCTTGGAAGTGCCATCGGGTAAAGAGAAAGTTTGGTTGGCAGTTTGAGATTTATCAAAGGGCGTTTCCCAGTTGCCTTTGAAATAGATGGCGTTAATCAAAAACAAGACTTGATCGGGGCTAATTTCCTTGACTATTTGATCAATTTTTCCTTGAGTTTTTTGGCTTACCCAGTTGTTAATGATGCTGGGAACTTGCGGATTCATAAAGTCGAGTTCGGTAAGATTAGCTTTGTAGTATTCTTGATTTGTTTGCTGAAATTCGGGTTTTAAGGAGAAGCCTTGTTTCGCCCAAAGCGAGTTGGCTATTGATACTTGGACATTGGGGTCAACTTTCTGCAAACTATTTTGCAAAGCTTGATTTGCTGCGTTGATTTCTTGGGGAGTCATTCCCGTTAATTCGAGAACTTTTGTCATTTCTTGTTTTGTTTCTCCGCTTACTCCGTTGTATGTCATTGACAGTGCGAGGGCGACAGAAGTAGGGGAAATAAAGATATTTTGATCCGGCTGTTGTTTGCTGAGGGTGTGGAACAAGTTAAAACCAAATTTGGTATTAGCTGCAACAAGTCTGGCGTCTACATTTCTCTGGTTGTTAGGGGGTGTCATGGCTAGAGCTTCTGAGTGATGGGGATTTGCGAGGTTGATTGCGTTAATTTTTAGTGGTCGCACTAATTATGTGATTCAACCGGACATGATATCATATTCTATTGGTGAAATTTTTAAGAATAACCTTGCAGGTTCATGACTTTTCGATAGTGGGCTTCTATTTCACTTACTGTTTGCGATTGACGCTTGCTCGTCCACTCGCTGCGATCGAATAATTCCCGCCTCAAAGCATCAACATCGATCGTTTTCACCTTACCTTCGGCGACAATTTGCTTGCCGTTTACCCAAACGCTGTCTACCGCATTAGTCGGGCGTCCCAATATTAGCAAGCCAATCGGATCGGTGCGCGGCAGCAATGATAAACTGGTTAAATCATACAGCACAAAATCTGCTTTTTTACCCACTGTCAGCGAACCCATTTCATCGGCGAGATTCAAGCCTTTTGCTCCTCCCAGGGATGCCATTTCTACCGACTGGCGCGGTGTAATCCATTGGCGGTAATCCAAATCCGTGATATTGTGCAAAATCGAACCAATTTTAATCGCTTCCAGCAAATCTTGAGAGTCATTGCTAGCAGCACCGTCGCAGCCAAAAGATACGTTGACTCCCGCTTGACGGTATTTCAAAATTGGTGCAATGCCGCTTCCCAGGCGCAAGTTGCTGAGGGGATTGTGTACGACTGTCGCTCCAGTTTCTGCCATAATCGCAATGTCGGAATCCTCCAGCCAAACGCAGTGCGCTAAGGAAGTTCGTAGACTAAAATAACCAATTTTTTGCAGGTGTTCGACAGCGCTACAGCCGTATTTTTCGTGAGCTAACTGTTTTTGAGCGGGGGTTTCTAATAGGTGGGCGTGCCTACAAAGATTGTAGCGATCGCTCAAATCGATGCAGCCTTCAAACAAAGCATCGGAACAGAGTTGAATTCCCGTCGGCGCCAACAACATATTAACACCTTTTTCGGGATTGTGAAACTGTTTTATGGCTGTTTCCATTAACTCTAAAGTTGCCTTAGTCGATCGAATGTAAGCTGCGTGTTCGATGTCACTATCGCCAGAAGGCATTCCCGCTGTCAGGGATTCATCTTGAATTAACGGCCCGATAAAAGCGCGGATACCGATTTCTTGATAAGCGCGAACAGCGGCGGCGATTGTTTCTAATTCTTGCCCCGGAATCAAAACTAAATGATCGACTACGCTTGTACCGCCCGACAGCAATGTTTCTACCGCAGTTCCCAATGCGCTCAAGTAAACTTGTTCGGGATCTAGAGGTGTAAAATCGTATAATTCGGCAATCCACAACTCCAGCGGCAAAGGGGGAATAATGCCTCGTTGCCACATTTCTGAAGAGTGAGTGTGCGCGTTGACAAAACCGGGTAGCAGCAGCTTATTTTTGCCATCGATAACTGTTCCCGCAGGCTCTAAATTGAGCGCGATCGCACTGATGCAATTATCCACCACTTGCAAATCTGCGGTTTCATAACCGCTATCAACCGGAATTAAAGCATTTTGAATTGTAAAGCTCATAGATTTACCCTTTTTGTAAATTTATATTGATTTTTATTGTATGATTCCCAGGCGCTAACATTTGCGATGGCCTTTAATAAAGTTAATAAATCCTAAAAATTTTCAAAAAGTTGCCCATGATACTTAATTATAACAAATATTTAAGATATGACAAGTTAGTAACAATCAAATAGTTATAAGATTGAAATTGTTTTTGAGTCAAAATCAATATGAATCCTGATTCTCTCCGCACCTTGGGCGTACCGCCGAATGCTTGGAAAGTCGATGCCAAAATTGCCGATATCACCCGATCGCCGATCGCGCCTCAACCTGTTACCCTGGAAACAGAAACTAAAACTCTGCGTTTGGACTTAGCAAAAGCAGCAATGTTGGTGATAGATATGCAAAACGATTTCTGTCATCCCGACGGTTGGCTAGCACATATTGGCGTAGATGTAACGCCCGCCCGAACTCCAATTAATCCTTTAACAAATTTGCTGCCCAAATTGCGATCGCACGCAGTACCAATTATTTGGATAAACTGGGGGAACCGCCCCGATTTGCTCAATATTAGTGCAGCTTCCCGTCACGTTTACAATCCCACAGGCTCCGGCGTAGGTTTGGGTGATCCGCTGCCAAAAAACAACGCACCTGTACTGATGGCAGGGAGTTGGGCGGCCGCAGTTGTCGATGAATTAAAACCCAAACCGGAGGATATTTGCGTTGATAAATATCGGATGAGCGGCTTTTGGGATACTCCTTTAGATAGTATCTTGCGGAACCTCGGCAGAACTACACTTTTCTTCGGAGGAGTAAACGCCGATCAGTGCGTGATGGCTACGCTGCAAGATGCTAATTTCCTCGGTTATGACTGTATTTTAGTCAAAGATTGTACAGCTACGACATCTCCCGAATATTGCTGGCAAGCTACTCTTTATAACGTTAAACAATGTTTTGGTTTTTTGTCGGATTCTCAGGCTATGTTAGAAGCAATTAAATAGCAGTCATCAGGGGAGTATCCCTCTGGAGTATAAAAAGCATTTTTTAGGAGTGCGAGAGTCTCGCACAGCAAAGCCTATATCTCGCTTCCTGCTCTGACAGCGAACTCTCCTGTGAAATCAATAAACTTTGGAGGTTGAGCGGCGGACTAATGACTCTGGATTCTCAGTAATGACACCAGAAACATAACAACTGACAACTAACAATAAAAAAATGACAAACCAGTGCATGATTCCTGTTATAAAGTCTCCGAAAGACTACCAAGCATTTCGCATCAGTCCGGGCGATACTAATAGATTAGCTATCGTCTTCGATCCGGTAATAGCTAATGTTTCATTAACAGTTTGCGTGGAGATTTTCGATGTGGGCGGCAAAACTCCTCCCAACCGCCATCAATTCGCAGTAGAAATGTTTTTTGTACTCAAAGGAAAAGGGCAAGCAACCTGCGACGGCAAAACAGTTAGTATTCAGCCGGGAGATAGTTTGTTAGTGCCTCCAACGGGTACTCACGTCATTGAAAATACGGGCAATGAACGTTTGTACGCTTTGTGCATCATGGTGCCGAATGAGGATTTTGTGGAACTAATTCGCAGCGGTACACCAGTCGAACTCGATGAGGAGGATATGAGAGTTCTGGGGCGATCGGATGTACTCGTATCGTGCTAGGTTTGTAGTAAGGACTTGAGTCCTAGATTTGTAGTAAGAACTTGAGTGCTTAGAGAAAAAGCTAAAGCCCTTACTACTGAGATGTTGCACCATTCTCAAAAACAGGCAAGATGCCTGTTCCACAAAGAGTGAATTTTATTGTGGGGAGTAGGGGTTGGGCATCCTGCCCCTCAAGAACAGGCAAGATGCCTGTTCCACAAGAGATGAATTTTATTGTGGAACAGGCATCTTGCCTGTTCATAAAATGCTGATAGAGAATCGTGCAACATCTCAGTTACTACTAACTTTTTTATTGGATGTTTTTTAGGATTTATGCTGAAACTTTGTCCGAAAGAAACAGCGTCAATGCTAACTAAAGATGGGGTTCGTTTAGACGCTGACATCTACCGCCCCGATGCTGCGGGCGAATTTCCAGTATTATTAATGCGGCAACCTTACGGGAGGGCGATCGCCTCTACATTAGTATATTCCCATCCCGCATGGTACGCCAAACACGGCTACATCGTTGTCATCCAAGACGTGCGGGGACGCGGCACTTCCGAAGGCGAATTTAACCTATTTGTTAGCGAAACACAAGACGGTTTTGATACCGTCAATTGGGCAGCTAATTTGCCGGGAAGTAACGGCAAAGTCGGAATGTACGGTTTTTCCTACCAAGGCATGACTCAACTCTACGCGGCGGCTGCTAAACCGATCGCATTAATCACAATTTGTCCGGCAATGGTAGGCTGCAATTTATACGCAGATTGGGCCTATGAAGGTGGCGCGTTTTGTCTGCAATCAAATCTCGGCTGGGCAATTCAGCTAGCCGCAGAAACCGCTCGCTTAAAAGCCGATATTTCTGCCTATCAAGCCTTTTATGCAGCTTCGAGAAATCTCCCGCTATACGATACCGTGCCCGCGCGTCCTGACATTATTAAAAATCTCGCACCCGACTCATATTATCATGATTGGTTGGATAATTATCGACCGAGCGAGTATTGGGAAAAGTTATCGCCAAACATCAAAGATTTAGACTTGCCAATGCTGCACATTGGCGGTTGGTTTGATAATTATTTGCGAGGAACAATCCATATTTACAAGGAAATGGCAAGCCGGAGTTCCTGTCCGCAGCATTTAATAATTGGCCCTTGGGGGCATTTACCTTGGGGGCAAAAAGTTGGAGCGTTGGATTATGGTTTTGCAGCTTCAAATCCTGTGGATGAGTTGCAAATTCGCTGGTTCGATCACTTCCTCAAAGGAGTTGATACAGGAATATTAGATGAGTGGCCGATTTCGCTATTTGAGATGGGGAGGAATGATTGGCGGAAATTTGATAAATGGCCTAATAATAATCATAAATCTTATTTTTTAGCAAGTACCGGACTGGCCGCGATGAGAGAAGATGCGGGTATTTTAACAGAGAGTTGCGCGGATGTTTGCACTGATGATATATTTGTACATGACCCTTGGCGCCCGGTGCCATCCTTGGGAGGTCACGCTGCATTTCCTGCAGGTGCGATCGAGCGATCGACTATTGACTGCCGCACCGATGTGTTAACATACACTTCGGCACCGCTAACGGCAGATTTGCACTTGGCTGGAGATATAATTGTCGAAGTATTTTGTACCGCCGATGCGCCGAGTTTTGATTTGTGTGCGGTACTTTCTGAGGTCAAAGATAGCGGCAGCGTCTACAATTTTACTCAAGGTTACGTGCGGCTGAATTCAGGTGAAACACCTGTGATAATTGTGCTGCAAGCAACTTGTATGCAAATCGCCAAAGGTAATGCCTTGCGTCTGAGTTTGAGTGCGGCTTGTTTTCCCGCTTACGACGTGAATCCGGGAACGGGTGCGCCGGGCGGTGAAGCGCGGGCGATCGATGCTAAAATTATCACGCTGACAGTAAGTAGTGGCGGGAATTGTCCCTCTCAAATTTTGCTGCCAATTGTCAATTAAACCTAGACCTTATTCAATTATGAGCGTTATCTTTCACATCACCCGCAGCCAACAGTGGGAAGAAGCAAAACAAGTTCAATCCTATCGCGGCGATACGCTAGATACAGAAGGATTTATCCACTGTTCGACACTCCCGCAAGTTGTTAGAACTTCCAACAAATTTTTTGCTGGACAAACAGGGTTGCTGCTGCTTTGGATTGACTCGGACAAAGTGGAAGCTGAACTTAAGTATGAATTGGCAGCAGGTGAGAATTACCCGCACATTTACGGGCCGCTGAATGTTGATGCTGTGTTGAAAGTTGTTGAGTTTGAACCGGGTGCAGATGGCAAGTTTGAATTGCCGGAAGAATTAAGGGATGTTGTTTAATATGCACATTTTGCACCCTTGTATACTAACTTTTTAGGGCGTTGCTCAGATCAACGGCCCACAATACGATTAATTGTCTTGTGGAACGGGCATCTTGCCCGTTTCTAACATTAGTGGAAAATCTAAACTTCAACTGATTTATCTACCAACTCTGCCGCCAATTTCAGCGCATCTTCGCGAGTCGCAATTCTCCCTTCCACCCGCGCTAATTGAATTTCCATTAATAATTGACCGATGCGCGGACTTCTCGGCAAATTCAAATATTCCATTAAATCATTGCCGCTAACTAATTGTGTGGGATGAGCAACAATATCATCGGCATCGAGATAGCGATTAATTAACAGTGAAATCTCATCAACCGCAACTCCCGCTGCCACCGCCAAAACCGCTAAAACTGGAAATACTATTCCCACGTCCCGAAACAAAAAATACTGTTCTCTCAAAGACATTTCCGCGATAGGTTTTGCTTGCAATTTTGGCAAGTATTTCAAAAGCCCGATCGCACTTTTAATCTCCGCATTGCTGTACTTCAACCGCAGCAACTGGGTTTCAGCAATTGTGGGGTCGGAATCTGCCAAAATAGCCAACTTCGCAACCGCCAACAACGGCGTTTTAATCGTATCTCGAATCTGACGCCCGAATTCCTTCCCTAATTCCGGGTAAATTGCCGCTAATTTGTCAGCAGATGCGTCAATTTTTGTCAAAATATCAAAACGCTCGATCGCACTTTCAAACCAAATCGAAAACAAACCATCTTCGCAACCGCGACAAATCCAAGGAACACCGTCAGGATTGCTCAACAAATAACCTAATTCCGTCCGCACCCGTTCCACCGCTACCCGACTCAACAGCGGCGCTAATTCCCGAATCGCCGATTGAGTTTCAGCTTCGATCGCAAAGCCCAACTGCGCCGCTTGGCGGTAAGCTCTTAATAACCTCAGCGGATCGTCCTCCAAATTTGACCGCGAAATCATCCGCAGCAAACCCAACCGCAAATCAGTTTGACCATCCAAAGGATCGATGATTTCTCCTGTAAAAGGATTGCAGGCGATCGCATTTATCCGAAAATCCCGGCGCCGCAAATCCCCCTCCAGACTCCCCCCTTCCGCTTGCGCCAAATCCACCGTACCGCCCGCAAACACCACCCGCGCAATTTGGCGTTCCGCATCCAACAAAACAAATCCACCATTCGTGCGATCGGCAATTTTTCGGGCAGTCTTCACGGCCCGTGTTAGCATAACGAAATCTAAATCAAAATAGTGCGATCGGCGGCCCAGCAACGCATCCCGCACCGCACCGCCCACCAGATAAGCAGGCGGTGTCAGCAGTTCCAAATCAAACGGCCAAGAATCAGGAGATAATGAAGAAGGCAAATTAATCGGCATCGCAACAAAAATCTACTTTCCTTACAAACAATTAAACTCTTGCTACGCTAGATTAACAGAAAGCTCAAATTTCACCAATCTTTTTGAAATGCACAGAGGATATCAAGAATGTGTATTTGTATTAACTGCCACTATGTAGACCGCTGCTTCACCTACCACGCCGTAGAAGGACAGCACGAACAGCTTCACCTCACCGAAACACCCGATTTCGACCCCGTAGAACCCACCATCAACGTCAACATCCGTCCCCGCCAAGACGAAATTGAAATGGAATGGGATGTAGTCGGGTGTCAGAGTTTCAAGCAAGAGACCGGCAAATGGGCAAAATTGCGGCCAGGCGAACTCGTCCCGACTTAAGGAAGAAGTCATTAGTCAGTAGTCATTAGTTATTTGTTGGTTGTTGGTTGCTATTTGTTGTTTTTTATAGGTTTTTTGTGAGCTGTTGGCGATAACAACCAATAACCAATTACCAATTACCAATTCCCGATGCCCGATGCCCAATTCCGCATTCCCAATCTAAAATCTAAAATCTAAAATCCAATGTGTTATTGCTTAAACCCAACTTGTCAGAATCCGCAAAACCCAGGGGATGCAGAATTGTGCCAAAGTTGCGGCGCCAAATTGTTGTTGACTATTGACGCAGAAACGCCATCAGCATCTCGCTACCGAACCATAAAGCCGATCGGGCAAGGAGGCTTTGGACGAACATTTCTAGCAGTTGATGAAACCAAACCCCTGATTTTTTCGCAGTGCGTAATCAAGCAATTTTTGCAGCAAAATACCGCAGCCGAAAAAGCCGCTCAACTATTTCACCAAGAAGCAGCCCAGCTAGAAACCTTGGGCAAACATCCCCAGATTCCCGAATTAATCGCGCATTTTGAACAAGACGGGAGACAGTATTTAGTACAAGAATTTATAGACGGCAAAAACCTAGCCAGAGAATTAGAACAAAAAGGAGCATTCACCGAAACTCAAATTCGGCAAATCCTCAACGATTTATTGCCAGTGCTCCACTTCGTCCACAAATCCAAAGTTATTCACCGCGATATCAAACCAGAAAATATCATTCGCCGCCGGCTATCTCCAGCCCCTTTACCCGCCTTAGAAAATTCCTATCAACCCTCTCCTTTCCAAAAAGATATTGTTTTAGTAGACTTTGGTGCAGCTAAGAAAGTAACAGCAACCGGGTTGCCACAAACTGGTACAATCATCGGCAGTGCTGCTTATACAGCCCCAGAACAATTGATGGGGAAAGCAGTTTTTGCCAGCGATATCTACAGTTTGGGGGTTACTTGCATTCACTTGCTGACTGAAATTCCTCCCTTCGATTTGTTCGACAGTACAGAGGATTCTTGGGCTTGGCGAAATTATTTGAAGACTGCGGTTAGCGATGATTTCGGCCGCATCCTCGACACCATGCTTCAAAGTGCCACCAATCGGCGCTACAGTTCAGCATCAGCAGTCATCCGGCACTTGAACCCCAAACCGGTGTATTTAGACGCACAGCCGGTGCTAGACGCGCCGGAAACGCCCGCAGAACGGGTGGTTACACCTGCGCCCGGTGTGTCGCTTTTCACTCGCCAACAGCAAGCCGAAATTCAGCAAGCTTTGCAAGAGGATCTCGCCCCCTACAATGTTACAATCCAAGTCAGTCAAGCCAAGCAACAGCTCAATATCGTCATCAACAGAACCGAAGACAACCCCGTTTACTATCCGCACTTATCTCAAATAATTGCCACCAGACTCACCGATTTGGAGTTAAATAAAGTCACAGCCGTGAAGCTGTTGGGAAGAGTCAACAATTCTCGCCGCCCGGAGTGGAAGCAAATATTGCAAATCGATCCCAAGATTAAATTGAGAAACAAACTTGTGCGGCTGCAACACAATCAATTACTCAAGAAAGCCGCCTCTGTTACTACCCAAGAATTTTGGCTGCCGAAGTTGAAAACTCAGGATTTTTGGATAGATGCACTAATGTTTGCCTTAGTTTGGTTTATTTTTGGCTCTCAAATAGTCATTTTTAATTCGTGGTTCGCGCTAATAGTTTCTTCGGGTTTTATGGCTGTAAAACATCAAGTTTCCCAAAACAAAGAATTTGCCAACAAAAATTTATTTGCAAGTTTAGTTGTGCTGTTTTTGATGACTGGGGGCATGGGTAATTCTAGGATTTTAAACACGGGAATATTTGGCATTCTTTTGGGTTGCTTAGTTGTGGCTTTGCCGCTGTTTTTTGTTAAGGAAAATTATCAGTAATCGTGAATAGCAATCCCCAAGACGGAACATCAGTTAAAAAATACGGCTTAGCCCTGCACACAGCTAGTCGCGAACTCGGTTTAGCCATCAGCAATTTTGCCGGGGATTATCGCTGCCAAACTTGGAATTTGGATCGGGATTTAGCAACTCATTTGCATCAGTATTTAGTCGAGTTTATTCAGCCGCAAACTTGGGCGAATTTGGCTTTTATTGCAGTGGCGAAGGGGCCCGGAGGTTTCACGGGGACTCGGATGGGTATGGTGACGGCGCGGACTTTGGCTCAACAGTTGGATATTCCGGTTTTTGCAATTTCAACTTTGGCGGCTGTGGCTTGCAGCAGCAGTAAAAAATCTATCTCAACTCAGGATATGGCGCTGCAAATGCCTGCACAGCGGGATCAATTGTTTGGTGCGGTTTATTCAGTTAACAAAGATTCTGGTTTAACTGAGTTGTTTCCTGATACCGTAATGACGGCAGAATCCTGGCAGGGAAAGTTGGAAAGTTTGGAAAATTCCTATCAGTTAATTGAAGTTGGCAGCGAGTTGGGTTGGTCGGTTTCTAGTGTGTTGGAATTGGCTTATTTAGAGTGGAAACAAGGAAGTCGCCCTGATTGGTCGGATGCTTTGCCTTATTACGGGCAACATCCGGTTAAGGGACACTGAATATTGGGAATAGGGCATTGGGCATTGGGAATTGGGCATTATTTTGTTTCAGTTAAATCAACTTGTAGAGTGCGTTTTTTTTCCGAATGCCCGATGCCCGATGCCCGATGCCCGATGCCCGATGCCCGATGCCCGATGCCCGATGCCCGTAAATGATTTATAAGCAATTAAGCAGACTTGATATCGTTGTTTATTTAAGGGCGATACAAACTTCGAGGCAAAAAGTTAATGTTAGCGGGTCTGGGTTTTCGGTTCGCAATCGATCGATCTCAGCTCGATCGCAGCCGCGAGATTCCATAAAATCGAGCATCCAGTTCGTTATTGTAGCGAGATCGATGTATTTTGCTCCGAGGCATACGGGGCAAATTTCTGGGCTGAGGGTACCGGTGCCGCCGCATTCGGGGCAATCCCAGTGGGTTGTTACGGGATCGGGGGTAGTTAGGATGTTGTTCATGCTGGGAAAAAGTACGCGCGGCGTAGCGATCCCGCAGGGAATCGCACCTACTCGTTCACTCTAGCAAAAATGCCGATCGCCCTTACTTCTTCCTGCCTTTACACTAAGCGAGCTAGTGAGTAAAATCGACAAAAATACAAAAGGGGTGGCTATGCTCGATCGCACTCAATGGTTTTTGGCTGGTATGTCGATCGCACTTTCAATTCAGCTAAGTCAGCCAGTGGCAGCAGCCGTGCCCGTTGGTAAACTCGTACAAACAGCACAAACTAACAGTAGCGAGGCTGCCAAAAAAGTATTTGAAGAGGCAGTGAAACTTTATCAGCAAGGAACAGCGGACTCAAAAAGAAGTGCGCTCGTCAAGTTTGAAGAAGCATTAAAGCTGTATAGAGAAGCGGGCGATCGCGGTGGGGAAGCTGGCACCCTCAACAACATCGGCCGTGTCTACGATGATTTGGGAGAGAAACAGAAGGCGCTAGAGTATTTGGGGCAGTCGCTGCCCCTGAGACGAGCAGTAGGTGATCGCAGCGGGGAAGCTACCACCCTCAACAACATCGGCTTAGTCTACTCAGGATTGGGAGAAAAACAGAAAGCCCTAGAGTATTACAGCCAGTCGCTTCCCCTGAGTCGGGCAACTGGCAATCGCAGCGGGGAAGCTACCACCCTCAACAATATCGGCAAAGTCTACGATGATTTGGGAGAAAAACAGAAAGCGCTAGAGTATTTGGGCCAGTCGCTTCTCCTGTTTCGAGCAGTGGGCAATCGCCGAGACGAAGCTGCAGCCCTCAACAACATCGGCAGTGTCTACGATGATTTGGGAGAAAAACAGAAAGCGCTAGAATATTACAGCCAATCGCTTCTCCTGTTTCGGGCAGTAGGATTTCGCGACGGGGAAGCTAGGACCCTCAACAACATCGCCAGTGTCTACGATGATTTGGGAGAAAAACAGAAAGCGCTAGAGTATTACAGCCAATCGCTTCCCTTGAGACGGGCAGTAGGTGATCGCAGCGGGGAAGCCGTCACCCTCAACAACATCGGCTTAGTCTACGATGATTTGGGAGAAAAACAGAAAGCGCTAGAGTATTACAGCCAATCGCTTCCCTTGAGACGGGCAGTAGGTGATCGCAGCGGGGAAGCCGTCACCCTCAACAACATCGGCTTAGTCTACGATGATTTGGGAGAAAAACAGAAAGCGCTAGAGTATTACAGCCAATCGCTTCCCTTGAGACGGGCAGTAGGATCTCGCAGCGGGGAAGCCGTCACCCTCACCAATATCGGTAGAGTCTACTCAGATTTGGGAGAAAAACAGAAAGCGCTAGAGTATTACAGCCAGTCCTTGCCCCTGAGTCGGGCAGTGGGCGATCGCTCACAGGAAGCTCGCACCCTTTACAGTATGGCTTATGTCAAAGGCGCTCAAGGCAATCTCACTGAAGCCCTCAACGACATTGAATCCTCTATCAAAATCATTGAAAACCTCCGCACCAAAATAGCCAGCCCAGAACTCCGCAGCTCCTACTTTGCCACCGTCCAGGACTACTACGAATTCTACATCGCTTTGTTAATGCAGCTGCATAAAATTAATCCTAAATCCGGGTACGATCGCAAAGCCTTAGAAGCCAGTGAACGTTCGAGGGCCCGCAGCCTCCTCGAACTCCTCCAAGAAAGTAACGCCAACATTCGCGAAGGCATTTCTCCCAATTTACTGCAACAAGAAAAGATCCTACAACAGCAACTTGATGCCCTTGAGAAGCAGCGCATCGAAACAATCAGCACCCCCAAACTTAATCAAACTAAAATCACTGAAATCGACAAACAGCGCCTCGCACTTTTGGAACAATATGAGCAATTTCAAACAAAAATTCGTAGTACCAGCCCCCGCTACGCTGCCCTTACCCAACCCCAACCTTTAACGCTGCCAGAAATTCAGAAACAGATTCTCGATGAAAACACGATTTTATTGCAGTATTCCCTCGGCCAAAACCGCAGTTATTTGTGGGTTGTGACATCCACAGGACTAAGCAGCTATGAATTGCCAAAACGCGCCTACATTGAAACAGCAGCCCGAAATTTCCGAGACGCAATAACTAGACCAATTTACAGAGATATTCCCAAAAAAGTTGCTGAAGCAAGTGCAAATTTGGGCAAATTAATTTTACAGCCCGCAGCATCCCAATTAGGCAACAAACGCTTATTAATTGTTCCCGACGGCGTGCTGCACTATACCCCTTTCCCGGCTTTAACTCTTCCCCAAACCGCCGGCCAAAATACCAATATTCCCTTAATTGCCGAACATGAAATTATTACCCTGCCTTCCGCCTCAAGTCTCGCTATTCTCCGGCAAAATTACGGAGATAGAAAACCGCCCAGCCAAACTTTAGCAATTTTAGCAGATCCTGTTTTCAGTCCAGACGATGAAAGAATTAAAGGAAAAATCACCCGAGAAACGACTGAAAAGTTAGAAGCAAATAACCTCGGTTTAAATCGATCGCTTCGTGCTTCTAATCGGGAATGGCCACCAAAACGCTTACCATTTACCCGCCAAGAAGCCCAAACAATATCCACCTTATTCCCTTCAGCTTCTAGCCGTCAAATATTTGATCTTGATGCCAGTCGCACTACCGCCACCGATGGAAACTTAGCCAATTATCAAATCGTTCACTTCGCCACCCACGGCCTTGCCAACAACAAAAATCCCGAACTTTCAGGAATTGTGATGTCGATGGTAGATGACAAGGGCAATCTTGTCAATGGTTTTTTGCGCCTCACCGATATTTTCAACTTAAAACTGGCGGCAAATTTAGTGGTTTTAAGTGCTTGTCAATCGGGCATGGGACAGAATGTTAAAGGCGAAGGAATGGTGGGATTAACAAGGGGTTTTATGTATGCGGGGGCGCAGCGGGTGGCGGTGAGTTTGTGGAGTGTGGATGATGAAGGAACTTCTGTGTTAATGCAAAAGTTTTATCAAAAAATGGTGCAACAAAAGTTAGCGCCGGCGGCAGCTTTGAGGGCGGCGCAGATGGAAATGATGCAGCAGGAAAAATGGAAATCTCCCTATTATTGGGCTGCTTTTACTTTGCAAGGGGAGTGGAAATGATATACAGCAATTTTGCTGGTAAGTAAGTACATAGCCCTTGTAGGGACACGGCAATGCCGATTGGTGTCAACAAACACGTTAAACCGGTAATCCGACAATCCGATAGTCCGACAATCCGACAATCCGACAATCCGACAATCCGATAGTCCGGCAGTCCGATAGTCCGATAGTCCGACAATCCGATAGTCCGATAGTCCGACAATCCGATAGTCCGATAGTCCGACAATCCGATAGTCCGACAATCCGATAGTCCGATAGTCCGACAGGGAATGAATTCCCTGTCTCATAGCTAAAGTCCTCTGAAGAGGACTAATTAGTTTAAAAATTCGGCGTTGCTGAATACAGGTAGGAATTAATATTTCCCAATTGCTATAAGACAAGTAGGGTGAGTTTTGTAACATCAAGCAACAAGTTGATTCCTACCATGAATCAGCAACGTCAAAAATTCTTCTTCTCAGTCCTCTTGAGCGAGGACTTTCGCTATGAGACAGGGGTTTCAACCCCTGGCGGATTGGCGGACTAACGGGTGGGCGGCGTGAATCAGCAACCTCAAAAATTCTTCTTCTCAGACAGGGAATGAATTCCCTGTCTCATAGCTAAAGTCCTCTGAAGAGGACTAATTAGTTTAAAAATTCGGCGTTGCTGAATACAGGTAGGAATTAATATTTCCCAATTGCTATAAGACAAGTAGGGTGAGTTTTGTAACATCAAGCAACAAGTTGATTCCTACCATGAATCAGCAACGTCAAAAATTCTTCTTCTCAGTCCTCTTGAGCGAGGACTTTCGCTATGAGACAGGGGTTTCAACCCCTGGCGGATTGGCGGACTAACGGGTGGGCGGCGTGAATCAGCAACGTCAAAAATTCTTCTTCCCAGTCCTCTTTGAGAGGACTTTAGCTATGAGACAGGGATTTCAATCCCTGGCGGACTACCTGGCGGATTGGCGGACTACCGGGTGGGCGGGCTGACAGCTTAAGTTTACACCAATGGGCCGAAGAGCCCGGAACGGGCATCTTGCCCGTTCCACAAAGAATGAGTTTTCTTGTGGGGAGTAGGGGTTGGGCCGGAAAGCCCGCCCATAAAAGGGTTTATCGCCCGCTAGCTAAAGCCTCCCGCAATTTACGGCCCCGCGATTTATCCCGAAGTTCGGGAGTTGCCATCCGCAACACAAAATCCAGCAACCAAGGCGCTATTCGGTGACACCAAACTGCTAGATGACTTTGATATCCTACTAAGATTTCCGGTGCATCTTTGTGCAATCCCGCGACAAGTGCTAGGGCAACTTTTTCGGGAGTTGTGGGCACTACCCACCGGAATTGTTCCAAGTCTCGCACCATGTCGGTATCTGTTAGAGATGGCAGCAAAGCTGTGACTCGAACATTGTACTGAGTTAACTCGCTACGCAAAGCTTGGGTGAATCCCAAAATCGCAAATTTGGTAGCAGAATAAGTCGCCATTGTGGGAGCGGCAATTTTGCCCATTAAGCTCGAAACATTGACGATTGTTCCCTCTTTTTGAGTCGCCATTCGTCGAGCTATCAAGCGGGTAATTGTGTAGGTTCCGAGCAAATTTAAGGCGATTTCTTCCTCGATTAATGGCAGCGGGGAACGCAAGAATGATGCTTGGTGGGCGACGCCTGCACAGTTGACTAGCAGGTGAATCGGGCCGCAATCTCGCCAAGCTTGGGCGATCGCAATATTCACCGCTACTGACTGAGTTAAATCCAAAGCTAACGGCACTACTTCTGTGCCAAAAAGATCGATTTCCTCTGCCAGTTCAATTAATTGCTTGCGGTTGCGCGCCACAATCAACAAGCGTTTGACTCCTTGTCTCGCTAATGCCAGGGCGATCGATCGCCCAATTCCGCGCGAAGCTCCTGTAACAAGAGCTGTTTTTCCTTGAAGTTGCATAGATTAAACCTTTTGGTAGATACTCATCGCGGCACGGAGTTATGAGTTGTGAGTTGTGAATTATTAGTTATGAGTTGGATGTTTTGGCGGTAACAACTCATAATTCATAATTGTTGAAAAGGCTATCTTGTTCCGATAAGCCTAATTTATTCGTGGGGTTAACTCAAAACCCAAAACTGTTGAATCGCTAACGTGCGCGTGAGTTGAACTAAACTTTTGGTTTGCCAGGAATCAGTCAAATATCTGGTCATGTAACCTCATGCAAGCAGACAAACCTGAGATGGGCAAACCGAGTCGGAAATCATGGCCAAGCGGGCTTTATTACCGCTTTTTCTTCTGTTCGCGGAGGTGGACTTTGCCTGTGTAGCCGCGAATAAAATCGCCGGGAATTGGTTTTCTTCAGTCCACAGAGGCGGACTTGGCCTGTGTAGTCGCGAATTTATTCGCCGGGAATATTCACCCCGAATTGGTCATTGTTCGGGGCTTAATTACCCCTTGTTTTAGTCCGCAGAGGCAGACGAAATCCTGTGCAGCGGCGACTTACAATCGCCGGGGATTCGTGCGAATGGGCACAGGATAATTGAGCAATGCAGATTATCAATTCCACACCTCCTAGATATGAGAATTTCCTATCTACACACACCTTAACAACTTGACAGAGAAGCGGCAACAATTTTTAATAAATCTTCCGCAACACTTCTTTACAATTTTCTCAGACTGCGGATTTCCAAGTGCCGTGAAAGCCCAAAGGTATGACACCGGGCAATTCTAGCTGACAAACAGGTTCGCGGGAAAGTCCGTCGCTGTCAAATATCCAGACTTCGCTGCTATCAGAATTGCCGTCGTAAACAACTGTTACTATCCAACCTTTCTCCGAGGAAATATCTGGAACGTAGATGGGCTCTGCGGGATAGCGATTTTCGCCACAGTCGGCAATTGTGAGATTGCGGCTTTGCGTGTCCAAACGGGCGATCGCACCATAACGTTCCGGTACAATATCAACGTCAGGGCGATACATTGCCAGATAAATATATCGTGCGTCTTGTCCTACTTCGTCCGCCGGTACAACCGGAAACTCACAAGGTTTATCCAACAATTCTTCTATTCCTGTCACTTTCGCCGTCAGAGGATTGAGATGCACTCGGCAAAGAGTACCCTCCGCATCGGTGCTAGTTTCACCAGTCGGTACTTCTTTCAGTCGCTGATTAGTTTGAAAGTCAGCGAAGCGCACAAAATCTACAGCCACGGAACCATCTTCCTTGACAAAACCATTAGCAAAATGCCACTGAAACCAAGGTTCGGTTTCGCCGCGACTAACTAAAGAGAGAGTTTCAGAGTCAAAAATTAATATCTGAGTACCTAACTCCGGTTTCCACTGAAAGGACTCGCTATAACTGCTAATTCCCGTTAACAATGGCAAAAAATTGACTTGCACCGGCGGGATAAAAAATATCAGATATTTACCCGCCAAAACAAAATCATGGAGCGCGTAAATTCCATCTAAAGCAACTGTTGATTGTTGCAGGATTTTGCCAGTAAAATCGCTTTTATACAGATTCAACTTTGTAGTCGCACCGTTGGTAACTCCAAAGTTGAAAATATTGCCAGTAATCGGGTCGCGCTTGCAGTGAGCAGAATAAACAAATTTACTATCTAAACTGCCTAAATCGTCCGTTCCCTGAGTTTCCAGGGTTTGCAAATCGAGGCGGTGAGGCGGGCCACCTTCCCACAATGCCAAAAGGCGATCGGGCAAAGCTAAAACAGAAGTATTGGCAGCATTTTTAACAGTTTTAGTCCACCGCAACCACACAGGGCCCGGTGCTGTCATGCCATAATTACTGTAGAGAAATTTATCAGCTTTTTCTTCAGCTAAATATCCCGCTGTTTGCACGTAGCGATAAACAGCCGTAGCACCGACATCGGTAAAATGTACTGCCAAAATTGCACCGTCGCCATCAAACCAGTGTCCCGCAGCAACACCGCCGCGTTCCAAACGTCCGGGCCCGTTGCGGTAAAGAGTACCGCGCAATCCTGCGGGAATTTTACCGCTTTTAACCAATAGCTGAGTCAGCGGAAACTCTGCAGCCGGACGGGCTAAAGCTTGAGCCCAAGATTTTTTAGATGAGATTTTAGCGTTTGTTTTCATTTGAAACTCGCAATTTTAAACTGATATGACAGAATTTTTGCTATACAATTATAGCAAAAACCATCTATAACAGTTCTCGCGTGAGCCATTCATCAATGAATTAACAATTCCTCAATCCCCCAATCTAAAATCTAAAATCTAAAATCTAAAATTTCAACCTGTACCTCACTTAATCGAACAAGGGTATAACACCTATGACTCTCCACCGCCGTGCTCTGCTCACAACTTTTGGGCTGACTGCTATTGGTACTCAGCTTTTGCCGTTAGCGAATCCCTCGAATAGGATCGCGCAAACCAACCTTTCTCCCCAAAGTGCGATCGCTAATCCGCGCCGCCTGCAAGTCGGCGATACTGTAGCCTTAATCAATCCTGCCGCTTTCAACTACGAAAAAGAAGTGCAGCCATTTTTTAAAGTTCTGGATAACCTGGGTTTAAAAGTTAAATTGGGAAAGCATTTTTACGATCGCTACGGCTATTTAGCCGGCAAGGATGCCGATCGCGCCGCCGATGTCAACGCAGCCTTTGCCGATGACTCAGTGCAAGCTATTTTTACCGGGATGGGAGGCTGGGGCTGCGGTCGGATATTGCCGCTCCTGGATTACAATATTATCGGCAACAATCCCAAAATTATTATGGGATTCAGCGATATTACGGCGCTGTTATTGGCGATTTATGCTAAAACTAATATAGTTACTTTTCACGGCCCTTTAGGTGCGTCAACTTGGAGTCCTTTTACAGTAAATTACGTCAAGAAAGTTTTGTTTGAGGGCGGCTCTGTGACCATGCAAAACTCCCCAAGCGTGCAAGTTCAAACAATCGGGCGCGGCACAGCTAGGGGAAAACTAATCGGCGGCAATTTATCAGTAATCGCAGCAATGGTGGGTTCTGCATATTTACCGCAGTGGGAAAATAGTATTTTGTTTGTCGAGGAAGTTGGCGAAGAAGTTTATCGCATCGATAGAATGTTGACGCAGCTCAAATTAGCGGGCATTCTTGATAAAATATCCGGTTTTATTTTCGGGCAGTGTACCAAGTGCGAAGCTGAAAAACCCCAAGAGTCGCTAACCTTACCTCAAGTCTTGTCCGACCACATTCGCCCTTTGAATATTCCTGCGTGGTATGGTTCCATGGTGGGACACATCCGGGAGCAGTTCACTTTGCCGATCGGCAAACAAGTCGAAATTGACGCAAATTCTGGTACAATCAGATTGTTAGAATCTGCTGTCAATTAAGTCTTGAATTCTTGTGGATATTACCGAGGCAGAGCCTCTGGATCTGCGTTCCCCGGCAAAGCCAGGGAACGAGAAATAACGAGAAATAAATTTAAACACCAAATCCGAAATATCGTGAAAAAAACAGCACAATTAATTAAACCCTTAACAGTAATAATTTTGACAATTCTTTGCCTGTTGCCGCTCAATGCCTGTGCAGCAGCAAGTAAAACCGCCAACAGCGACACCATTTATCAACAGCGAACTGTCCACAATCCCGACGGCATCGGCAAATTTTACATGGGTCGAGAAATTGCCCAAGTCATGGGATATCAAGGCGCTAGTTGGCTAGAAAGACCCTCTCGTGGCATGGAAGAAAAATCAGCTCGATTAGTCAACAATCTCGATTTAAAACCAACCGATATTGTAGCCGACATTGGAGCGGGAACGGGATATTTTAGCTTTCGCATCGCTCCCTTAGTTCCACAAGGAAAGGTTCTAGCCGTTGACGTGCAGCCGGAAATGATTAATTTTCTGGAATTGAATAAACAAGAAAAAAATATCGCTAACGTTGAGCCAGTTTTGGGCAGTATCGACAATCCCAATTTGCCGGAAAACAGCGTAGATTTAGTTGTGATGGTCGATGCTTATCACGAATTTGCATATCCCAGAGAAATGATGCAAGGAATTGTGAAAGCACTCAAACCGGGAGGCCGCACAGTATCGATCGAGTATCGGGGCGAAAACCCGCTGATTCCCATTAAAGGTTTGCACAAAATGACGCAGAAGCAGGTGAAAAAAGAAATGGCCGCCGTCGGTTTAGTATGGAAAGAGACAAAAGATATGTTGCCCCAGCAGCATTTGATGGTGTTTGAGAAAAAATCTCAAATTTAGCAGCCAAACAGAGCGATTGTTTACCATTTTTACTCATTTTTGTCAAGGTACAAAAGACGTACTTTTGAGGCGATCGGGCGATCGGTCAAAAATTCTAAGCCTTAAGTAACCCTTAAGAGAGACATTTTACTAAAAATACCATTTACAATTAAAAATTGATAACCCAGAGGCGCTTCCTTCATTTTTCAAGCGAAGAAGTGTCGCTATTAAGAAGTACCAGCGTGAACATTCCAAGTTCCATCCTCACCATGCTCGCCGGCATCGGAGTGACTCTGATCAGTCTCTGGTACGGGCAGAATCACGGTTTACTGCCGATCGCCGCCTCTGATGAAGCATCCGACATAGACGCACTTTTCAATACAATGATGACCATTTCCACGGGACTATTTATCATGGTCCAAGGAATTCTCATTGTTGCTGCAATTAAATATCGCCGTCGTCAAGGTGACAACACAGACGGGCCGCCTTGGCATGACAACTTTCCCTTAGAAATTCTTTGGACAGCCGTGCCGGCGGTGATTATTTTAGGAATCGGAGTCTACAGTTTTGAGATTTACAACTCAATGGGAGGCCTCGATCCGATGGGCAATCACGACCACGGCACGATGCAAGCGCACTCTAAAATGCGGGGAAGTGCGATCGCAGCCACACTCTCAGATACACCCCAAAACGCCCCTCAAATTCCGTCTCAAAAACTCGTTGCTTTAGGCGTAGGCGCTTCCCCAGAAAATGAAGACAAACCAGCAGACTTAGTTGTAAATGTCACAGGTTTGCAGTACGCCTGGATTTTTAGCTATCCAGAAAGCGGCGTTAGTTCTGGCGAACTGCATATGCCAGTCAACCGCGACGTACAGCTAAATATCTCAGCTCAAGACGTGCTGCACGCATTTTGGCTGCCGGAATTTCGCCTCAAACAAGATGCAATTCCTGGGCGGCCGAGCGAACTGAGATTTACACCAACTAAAACCGGCGAATACCGGGTTGTTTGTGCTGAATTGTGCGGCGCTTATCACGGAGCGATGAAAGCTGTAGCAGTCGTTCACACGCCCGAAGAATTCGACGGTTGGCTGCAAAGCCAGCAAGTTGCTAGCAGTCAAAACTTAGAGCAAGCAGTTGCAGTCAATCCAGGGGAATTGTCAGACGGAGAATTTTTGGCTCCCTACGTCAGGGAAATAAAAATTAATTCCGAAACCCTAGAACAACTTCACCCAACTCATCACTAAAAATAGTCATTAGTTCCTGGCACTGGGTCTTCGATCCTGAGCTAATAACTAATGACTAATAACTAATGACTAATAACTATGACACAAGCACAGTTCCAAGAAAGTGCAAACACTGAGGCTCGCGGAACAGCGCCCGCCGATAGACATTGGCGCGACTACTTCACTTTTAATACCGACCACAAAGTCATCGGTATTCAATACCTGGTAACAACATTTATTTTCTATCTAATCGGCGGCGTGATGGCAACTTTGGTGCGAACCGAACTCGCCACCCCCGACGCCGATTTTGTCACCCCCGAACTCTACAACAGTTTATTTACTGTTCACGCGACGGTGATGATCTTCCTGTGGATCGTACCCGCCGGAGCCGGATTTGCTAACTTTTTGATCCCCTTAATGATCGGGGCCAAAGACATGGCATTTCCCCGGCTGAATGCCGTTGCCTTTTGGATGATTCCCGTAGGCGGCGTGTTGCTGTTGAGTAGTTTTTTAGTAGGAGCTCCACAGGCTGGTTGGACATCCTATCCGCCTTTGAGCTTAGTTACTGCTCAAGCCGGGGAAGAAATTTGGATTCTCAGCGTTTTGATTCTGGGAACTTCTTCGATTTTGGGGGCGGTAAATTTTGCCATTACCATCTTTACCATGCGCGTTCCCAGCATGGGTCTCAATGATATGCCCTTGTTTTGCTGGGCGATGATTGCGACTTCAGCGCTGACTTTGATTGCTACTCCAGTCTTAGCCGCAGCTTTGATTTTGCTGTCGTTTGACTTGTTAGCAGGGACGGCATTTTTTAACCCAACAGGCAACGGCGATCCCATCGTCTACCAGCATTTATTCTGGTTTTATTCGCACCCGGCAGTTTACATTATGATTATGCCCTTTTTCGGGGTGATTTCAGAAGTTTTGCCGGTGCATTCGCGCAAGCCAATTTTTGGTTATTTGGCGATCGCCTATTCCAGTCTCGCAATCAGCTTTTTGGGCTTGATCGTGTGGGCGCACCATATGTTTACCAGCGGCACTCCCGGCTGGCTGCGGATGTTTTTTATGATCACAACTATGATCATCGCCGTACCAACTGGGATTAAAATATTTAGCTGGTTGGCAACTATTTGGGGAGGGAAACTCCGGCTTGTCAGCGCCATGCTATTTGGGATGGGTTTTATCTCAACATTTGTGCTCGGCGGCATCACCGGGATCATGGTGGCTTCCGTACCTTTCGACATTCACGTTCACGACACTTATTTTGTCGTCGCTCACCTACACTACGTGCTGTTTGGTGGCTCAGTGTTTGGCATTTACGCTGCTTTTTACCACTGGTTCCCCAAAATGACGGGGCGGATGATTAATGAATTGTGGGGTAGAGTTCACTTTGTTTTAACCTATGTTGGCTTTACTGTAACTTTCCTGCCGATGCACGCTTTGGGGATGCAAGGAATGCCTCGGCGGGTGGCAATGTACGACCCGAAATTTACCACAATTAATGTCATTTGTACTGTCGGTGCTTATATGCTGGCAGTGTCTACAATCCCGTTTATCATTAATGTGATTTGGAGCTGGAGGTACGGCCCGAAAGCAGGTGACAATCCTTGGCAAGCTTTGAGTTTGGAATGGATGACGACTTCGCCACCCCCGATCGAAAATTTTGAAGGAGTGCCGGTATTGGCAACGGGGCCCTACGATTACGGCATGGAAAAAATTCAGCATACAGGGGAACGTCTCAGGCTCAAGCTGAGGGAAAATGCCACCCGCAACGCCCAGAAAACAGGTATTCCTATTGCGGAGGCTCAAGCTTCAACTTTCTTTGGCGGTACTGCCACTTTGGTCGCTCCTGAATCAGAGGTAAATGCTGATTCTCCTGCTGATGAAAGTCAAGATGGCGAATAGTTATTAGTCATCAGGCATCAGTCATTGGGCATTGTTGACTGTTGACTGTTAACTGTTGACTGTTAACTGATGACTGATGCCCACGGACAACTGACAACTGACAACTGACAACTGACTTCTTCATTACCAATTTCTTATGCAAATTCCAGCGATCGATCCGACAAAAACAGCCCTAAATTACCACCACGAGGGCGAAGTAGAAGCACACGGCGAAGAGCATCCCGACCACCGAATGTTAGGTGTAATTGTGTTCCTGTGCGCTGAAGGCATGATATTTTTCGGTATGTTTGCCGCGTATTTGATTTATCGGGCGATGGCCCCCGTGTGGCCTCCTGAAGGTACGCCTGGACGAGAGTTATTGCTGCCGGGAATTAATACGGTGATTTTGATTGCTAGCAGTTTTGTGATTCACAATGCTGATACGGCAATCAAAAAGAATGATGCCGCCGGAATGCGGAATTGGTTGCTCGTAACTATTGCTATGGGCGCCGTTTTCTTGGCAGGTCAGGTTTACGAATACACTCATTTAGAGTTTGGCTTGACGACTAATTTGTATGCCAGTTGCTTTTACGTTTTGACTGCTTTTCACGGCTTGCACGTTACGTTTGGAGTGCTGCTGATGGCGGGAGTGGTGTGGCGATCGCGCGTGCAAGGTCACTATTCTAGCGAGCACCACTTCGGCATCGAAGCGACTGAGATTTACTGGCACTTTGTCGATGTGATTTGGATTGTTTTGTTTCTGTTACTGTATATTTTGTGATCCCAGAGGCTTTTGGGCCTCTGCCACAAGAGATTTGTATGACCCCCTATTGGGGGTTTTTTTATTGTTTGGAGAGTGCGATCGACTTTCTTTCACCTCCTCAAAGCCGATCGCGCTAAACTAAAAGTAGCAATTATCGTATCCAGCAGCATTGAGAAAATTATGCAGTGCGAATTGTGCGATCGACAAATGGAAGCATTAACCGCCCATCACCTCATCCCCAAACAAAACACCAAGCGGAAAAACGAAGATCCAAGCCAGACAATCGACATTTGCTCAGCCTGTCACCGCCAGATTCACTCTCTATTTGACAACAAACACCTCGCCCAAGAGCTCGACACCCTGGAAAAGCTCAAAAATGACCCAGAACTCCAGAAATTTGTCTCTTGGATTAAGAAACAAAAAACCGACAAACGCATTCAAGTACGCGGCAAAAAAGCTCGATCGTAGGGCCAGAAATCAGATATATACTCCGGGACGCAGTTACTGTCTGAAGCCCGGTTTCTTCATAAATTTTTCGTTCCTTAACCCAAAATTTTACAGAGAAACCCGGTTTATTTGCGTAAATCCTAGTATAGTTATTTACTTATTAGTAACAAGCTGCCAACAATTATTATGAACCTCACCTCCCTCGAACTCGCAAAAGACCGAGCGCGCATCTACAAAAACTACCTCCAAATGGAAATAGATGCCAAAGCTAACATAAACAAACTAGCTTTTTTAGACCGAGGAATTGAAAAATCACCTTACCAACAACACATTAAAAACTATCCCGATTATCTAAAACAGAAACCCGACGGCTTAAAAGTAATTAGCTCTATTCCCGGCCCCAATAATCCCCTCAAACTTACCCCGTTTCCCAGCGTGGGAGAACTACCTCAAATTAACTCTCAAGCTTTAAATTTTTTGCACGCAGAAATTAAGGAAGCCTGCGTTTGCATTGGTACTTTTGTAGACGGCAAAATTCAGGCGCAGTGGCTGGGAAAAAACGCACTTACCAATGCTGAGCAGTGGAGTGCCACTAAAATTATCGCACTCCTTAATATCGTCAGTCAAATAAATAGCAAATATCCCGACTGCGACATTGACAACTGCGTTGTTAGAGATGGCAACGGGCTAAGACACGATTTTTACTTTTACGATGTAGCAAAAGACATGATTAGCTATGCCTCAAATATAGGAAGTTCAAACTCCTTAGCTGCGATGTTCAAACGCTTCGATACTCGCATAGGACTAGAGCAATGGCTGAAGAGCGCTACTGGCAATAATGACCTAATTTTTCGCGGCGATTACGGCGAAAATCCTTATCTCACCAACCCAAAAATATTCGATCTCACCAAAAAACAAGTGCTGCTAAGTGCCGCATTAAACAGCACCAAACAAAAAAATTCCGTATCTGCTTACGACTTGACCAGGCTGATTTCCATGTTAGGATGGCACTTCCACATCGAACAGCGATCGCGCATGAAAGCATCTCAGTGGAACAGCTTAGAAAGCATTGTCAGAGCAATGGGACACGACAGCGCTCGATATGTGGACGTAGCAATTAAAACTTTGGGGATGGAGAGCCTTATCACTTCTCCAGTAATTATCTCAAAATTGGGTTACGGACTGAGCTCGATCCGGGGAACCCTAGAAACAGTTTATGTGGCTTTAGTGCGGTTTGTTGACGAGCGGCCCAAAGCGGCGGAAAAGCCGGCAAAAGTCAGAACTTTAGCCATGAGTTTGCGGGCAGAAAAAGCTGTAGGCGGTTCCAGCAGTGTCGATCGCTTGGCGATCGAACAAGACGCCAGAGTCGCCGCCGAAGTCACCGAGATTCTCCGCCGGTTGTTTGCCGAAGAATTTTAAAGGCGCGCGATCGGCTAATGAGAAAGTCGGTGAAACTTGCGGTAAAGCATCCTCTCCACCGGCTTTCCTCCCCGCAAATGTTGCTCAGTTATTGCCGCCACTTCTTCAGGGCAAACGCCATTGTACCAAACCTCTTCTGGCAGCACCAACACCATCGGCCCGTTGCCGCACTGTCCCAAACAACTGCTAGCAACAACTTCAACTTCTGAGGGCGACAATTTCTGAAAAGCTGCCAGTACCTTTGCTGAATTTTGCTTGCGACAAGTGCGGTTTTGACAAACAAGAACTTGCCTAGAAGATTGGATAATTTTCATATTTTTTACTTGACATTCTGCTGCATATATGCTATTTTTTATCATGGGAATAGGTGCGCGCATATACGCCCAGATTTTATATAGAGCCAGATTTTAAGGTGCGCCGCAGCGCACCCTACGGTTAATCTGGTGACAAACCTTTGGAAGCCAACCATTGTCGATCGAACAAACGCGACTGATACCGAGCCCCGCCGTCGCAGAGTACCGTAACAATCGTATGTCCAGGCCCCATTTGCTTCGCTAAAGCCACGGCCGCCCCCACATTAATCCCCACAGAACCGCCCATAAACAGCCCTTCTTTCCTCAGCAGTTGGTAAATCACCCGGACAGCTTCAGTATCATCAATTTGAATGGCGTCGTCTACCGGGGCATTCTCCATATTTGCAGTGACGCGGGTGGTGCCAATTCCCTCAGTAATCGAACTGCCTTCAGTCTTAATTTCCCCAGTTTTGAAATAACTGTAAAGCCCGCTACCCATCGGGTCTGCCAAGACAATTCTAACAGCAGGATTTTTTTCTTTCAAAAACATTCCTACCCCAGCAAAAGTGCCGCCAGTACCAGTAGCTGTTACCCAAGCATCAATTTTCCCGTTGGTTTGTTCCCAAATTTCCGGGCCCGTTGTCTCGTAATGAGCTCGGCGATTGGCTAAATTGTCAAACTGATTTGCCCAGACTGCATTCTCCATTTCCGAAGCCAATCTTCCCGACAATTTGACATAATTATTCGGGTCTTTGTAAGGAACAGCGGGAACAGTCCGAACTTCAGCGCCCAAGGTTTTCAAAGCACCGATTTTTTCTTGAGATTGGTTATCGGGAATCACAATCAAACATTTGTAACCTTTAGCGTTGCAAATGTGGGCCAAACCGATGCCTGTATTGCCGGCAGTGCCTTCAACAACGGTGCCGCCCGGTTTGAGCAAGCCTTTTTCTTCTGCGTCTTTGATAATGTATAAAGCGGCCCTATCTTTCACGGAACCGCCGGGATTTAGAAACTCTGCTTTGCCGAGAATTTCGCAGCCAGTTTCATCGCTGAAGCTGTTTAATCGAATTAGTGGTGTGTTGCCGATTGTGCCTACAAAGCCGTTTTTAATATCCATATTTTTTGCGTGTGTGTATCCTATGATTAATTTTTACAATAAGTTGATATTTATTGCTACCACTTTTACCAAATCTTGCTCATATTGAGTACAAATCCTGGCAAAACGGGGTCGCCGCTAACTGTAGCCGGATTCTCCAAACATTCTTCTGGCAAACCAGGACGGTAAATATAAACTCTGCGATTTTTGCGGTCAATTAACCACCCTAACTGCACTCCGGGTTCTCTCATATATTCTTGCATTTTTTCTTGCAATGGTTTGAGCTTGTCAGAAGCAGACCTCAGTTCTACTACAAAATCCGGGCAAATCGGGGCAAACTTTTGCTTTTGTTCTGGTGACAAAGCATTCCATCTTTCAAATTTTATCCAAGCAGCATCCGGCGACTTTTGTGCACCTGTTGACAGAGTAAATCCTGTACTCGAAGTAAACGCTAAACCAGTACCATTTTGTTCTGCCCAAACCCACAGCGGCCCAAATATATTACCTTCTCGGTTTCCCGTCTCCGAACCAGTAGGGGGCATAATTAGCAATTCTCCCGATTTGTTGCGTTCAATGCGTAACTCACTATTGATTTGACAGAACTCGAAAAACTCGTCGTCTGTCATTTGCAATTTGGGCGGTATTCGCAACACAATTGTTGATGACAGCATTTTGCCTTTCCTCAAATCTAAAGTGTTTACACAAGATTGCACAATTTCTTTGTTTGTAGTGAGGACTAAAGTCCTTAAAAATCAGGATTAAGGACTTTAGTCCTCACTACAAGCTGGTTTGACGCGGGAATTATAGAGGTAAGGTGTGCAGTACACACCTTACATAATTAGGTTCTGCTTCCAGGAATGTTAAACCTATTTATTCGGCTGAGGAGTCATCCGCAAATAAGGCTTAATCGGCGTATAACCTTTGGGAAATTTCTCTGCCAATTCTGCGGGGTCGGTAATCGAAGGTACGATTACGCAATCGTCGCCGTCTTTCCAATCAACCGGAGTCGCAACGCTGTAGTTGTCGGTAAGTTGCAAGGAATCAATTACTCGCAAAATCTCATTAAAATTCCGACCAGTGCTTGCCGGATAAGTAATGCTCAAACGCAATTTCTTTTGCGGGTCAATCACAAAAACTGTGCGGATTGTTAAGTTGTTCAGCGAGTTGGGATGGATCATGTCGTAAATGTCGGAGACTTTACGATCGCCATCTGCTAAAATCGGATAATTGAGGGTGACATTTTGCGTTTCCTCAATATCTTTAATCCAGCCCATGTGAGAATCCACATCATCGACGCTGAGGGCAATGGTTTTGACGCCCCGCTTTTCAAATTCAGACTTGAGACGGGCCACTGCACCGAGTTCTGTGGTGCAAACTGGAGTATAGTCTTTCGGGTGAGAAAACAACACGACCCAGCTATCGCCAGCCCAGTCGTAGAAATTGATTTCCCCTTCAGACGAAGCTTGGGTAAAGTTGGGAACTGTATCGCCTAATCGCAGAGTCATAACTGATTTCCTCTAATTTTATTTAAGGACTGTTCCTTATCATGCCATAATTCCCCGGTTTCTCGATCGAGCTGTAAAGGATTCTAAACTTTTGGGTCGATCGATCGGCAATTCCACTACTCTAATGTATGTGTGGCTTCTAACGCTAAATTTTCTTGCTATGCTTTACTTTTTGCTTAAGGCAATACAGCCTGTTTTAGTCCCGCTGTGTTTTGTCTCCGCTTGGGGCTTAGTTTTTTTGCTGTGTTTGAGTGTCGGGCGTACTGTCACCGACTCCCTGCGCCGAGCTCAGAGGATGCACCAAATCCCTTGTGCTAACTGCGTATTTTTCACGGGCGACTACCACCTCAAGTGTCCCGTTCAGCCTACAATAGCTTTTTCTGAAGATGCGATCGACTGTCCTGATTATCGATCGCATTCGGGAACTTACGGTTAAAAAAATCGGCGGACGCTTTACATATTTCTTAACAACTCTGGCTCTTTCAATTAAACTTAAGTTGTGGTAAAGAGATTTTAAGGAGTGCCGAAAGAATGCTAATTCAAAAACTAAATGCCTGCGACGAGTTTATTGCTGGCGACGGTACTCAACTGCGAGAATTGCTGCATCCAGACAAACAAGCTGTGGATTTGCGTTACAGTTTAGCCCACGCCACTTTGCCACCGGGACAAACTTCTGCGCTGCACTCCCTGACAACTTCTGAAGTTTACTACATCCTCAGCGGCGTTGGAGAAATGCACATCGACGACGAAAATCAATTTGTGGAAGCCGGAGATGCAGTTTACATTCCCCCAAACGCCAAGCAGTTTATTTACAACTGTGGCACACAGCCACTAATATTTATTTGTATCGTCGATCCTGCGTGGCGGAAGGAAGACGAGACTATTTTCCAGTAATTTTCTAGTTTTTATCCTTGTATGCTCCTTACCAGGTTCTGCCCGGTAACGCATATCTAGAAGCTCTGCCTTTACTGAAAAAAAGATCATCAACCGAAAATCTCTTTTAACAACAACAGCACCCAGCCATATGTACCGAGTGATTTCCTCTTTTTTCAACTTCGATGTGGAGTTGCAATAATCCTCGGATTCAGTTGCATTGCTCCCCTCTAATTAGTTGAGGAAGTATCAGCTTTGTTGGTGGGTGCTGCTATTGGTTTTTAATGAGACAGATGTGAGATTAAACAGCGTTTTTACTCCTTAGATTCTATTGTGAACTTCGCTGTGGTATCTAGATGTTGTATCTGTCAGAGAAGCTTTTTGTTCGCTTCATATTATTAATTTAGCACCTTCTTCTAGAAGTGCAAGTACCTGCAACTAAACTTTACATTTTTAGAAGTAACGGCGGAGAATGATGAAGTTAAATTAAGCATTGAGCTTTCTAGCTGCTCAGCTAAAATAGTAGAGTTCGGCTGTGCTTGCTGCTGCGAGAAACGGCATAATGTGTGTATGAAAACAACCAAACTCATCAAACTGTGCGCCTTATCGCTCAGCATCTTTCTGCTGTGCAGCAGTGTAGTGACAGCGCAAACGACGGCGAACCCTCAACCTCCGCAAACTTACACTAACCAAGAGATTCTGCAACAGTTGGTGAAGGCAAAAGTCGTGTATCTGGGAGAAACCCACGATAGCGCGGAAGACCACCAAGCTCAACTAAAGATTATCCGAGAAATGCAGCGGCAAAATCGGAAAATTGCGATCGCGATGGAAATGTTTCAGCGTCCCTTTCAAAGTGCGATCGACAACTACTTAGCAGGTAAACTGACTGAACAGCAATTAGTCGAGCAAACAGAGTACGATCGCAGATGGCGCTTTCCCTGGGAATCTTACGCCCCCACTTTGCGGTTTGCCAAAGAAAATCAACTACCTGTCCTCGCCTTAAATACACCATCCGAAGTAACGAGAAAAGTTGCCAGTCAAGGTTTAGAACGCCTCACAGCGGAGGAAAAAAAGCACATTCCGCCAATATCCGAAATTCGCACCGACAACGCGGAATATCGGCAAATGCTGCTAGAAGTTTTCCAGCAACACCAAAAGGCAGGACAGGAAAATAGTACGGCTTTTGAAAGATTCTTGCAAGCCCAAGTTTTGTGGGACGAAACTATGGCGGAAAAAATAGCTGAATTTGTCAAAGCAAACCCCGACTATCAAGTTGTGGTGTTGGCGGGGAAAGGACACATTATTTACGGTTACGGCATTCCCAGTCGCGTCGAGAGGCGTTTGGGAGTCGGGAATGTAAAAATGCGATCGGTTTTACTCAATTCCAATGACAATCCTGTTTTGTCGGCAGATAGACCCATTGCTGACTTTGTTTGGAAGCATTGATTTGATATGATCTCAAAAATATAACCCACTAAGCCAGAGGGAGAACCAAATCGTGAAAGTCAAGCGTCTAAAAATGAACTCATTCCGAGGCATCAGCGATTTGGCCCTGGAGTTTGATACAGATGAGCCGACTGTGTTCATCGGTATTAACGGTGTGGGGAAGTCCAGCATACTTGAGTGTTTGGCTATTCTTCTCTCCTGGCTGACAAAGCGAATTCAAACTCCCAATAGTAATGGACGTTCTTTCAACGAAGATGATATCAAAAAAGGATGCAAAGAAACTCACAACGAAATTACAATTTCAATCAATGACTGGCCGGAAGTGGTATGGTCTTTAACCAAAGTCAGTAAAGGGCGAAGCAAGGATACTAGCAGCAACCTTGGGGACTTAAAAAAAATTGTCGATCGCATACACAGTCAGTTAGATGCTAATTCTTACGCAGCATTGCCTCTGGCTGTTTACTACCCAACTAACCGTGCCGTACTTGATATTCCTTTGAAGATTAGGACGAAACATTCGTTTGAGCAGATAACTGTTTATGATGAGGTTCTCACGGGAGGGCAGATCGATTTTAGGCGCTTTTTTGAATGGTTTAGAGATCGGGAAGATTTAGAAAACGAAGTACGACTAAATGATTCCGATCAGTATCGCGATCGCGAACTAGAAGCAGTCAGATATGCGATCGCTAACTTACTAGACGGCTTTTCAAATTTACGGGTTAGGCGATCGCCTTTGCGAATGACTGCAGACAAACAAGGCGATGAACTGATCGTCAATCAACTATCCGATGGTGAAAAATGCTTGTTAGCACTAGCAGGAGATTTAGCAAGGCGTTTGGCGATCGCAAATCCAAATCCAGATTGCAATCCGCTTGAGGGTTCCGGCGTTGTTTTGATTGACGAGATTGAGCTCCACTTGCACCCAAAATGGCAACGGGCGATTATTCCGAACCTGAAACAAACATTCCCAAATTGCCAGTTTATAATTACGACTCATTCGCCACAGGTAATCAGCGATCTCAAATGGGTTCATCTTTTGAGGTCAACATCTGAAGGAATTGCGATCGATCGAGTACCATCCTTTGGGAAAGATAGCAATCGGATTCTAGAAACGCTTATGGGAACTCCCGAACGTCGGCAGGAAATTAAGGAATATTTACGCGAATTGTTTCGCTTGATAGACAAGGGCGAACTCGGAAAGGCACGGCAATTTCGCCAAAATTTAGCAGACCAAATGGGAGAAGAAGATCCTGAATTTGTGAGAGCAGATTGGCTAATTCAACGCAAGGAAATTCTCAATAAATGAAATATATTCAAAAGGGGAAAGAACCTCAAAATTTTTCCGACTGGAAGGCTACACAGAAGTCTCTCGGTTACAACTATGATTACAAATGTCTTCTCAACCCTGAGAGAGGATCGGTACACATTTCTTTGCTAAGTGAACAAGGCTATATTTGCTGCTACTGCTGTAGGAGTGTTGAGCAAAGTAAGAGCCATATTGAACATCTAGCCCCTCAGAGCAAGACAGATTTAGAATTATCTGTTGATTACACAAATATGCTAGCTTCTTGTGGCAGAGATCCAGATTGGCCAGAGTATTGTGGCAATAAGAAGAAGAATCTTGCGATCGGGGTTTCGCCACTACAAGCCAACTGTGAAGAATTTTTTGATTACTCTAGCAGTGGTGAGATACTGCCAACTGCAAATAATTTAGCTCATCAAAAAGATGCTCAAACAACCATTAAAGTTTTGGGACTCAATCATTATGACTTAATGCAGGGACGAATTCAAGCACTTGAAGCATTGCAAGGAATCATGACACAGCAAGAGGCCGAATTATTAGCTCAAGTTTGTCAACAAATGAATGCACAAGGGCGATACCAGCCTTTTTGTAATGCAGTTTTGTATTTTCTCAAAAATTATTTTGGTGTTTCTTAAGTTGAATCTTACCCAAAGATTGCGCGATCGACGATCGGACTTAATAAAAATTAAACTCCACCACATCACCCCATCGCACAAAATTAAATCGCCCGATCGCAGATTGCAGAAACTCGATGCACCAAGGCACACTTTACATATCGGTCCTCGGTCGGTTATATTTACTACAAACCGCGCGCAGGCGTGTGGGAGACTCCTCAGTCACGCCGGCCCGGTTTTTTATTGGTGATTATTTATTTAACTAATATATGTTAAGGCAACAGACAGCGATCGCCTCCCTTTGCTAAAATTTATTTTGGAAATGTCAAGATTATCTTGTCAAAATATCAGGAAAAAATCAATGACAAACAGACCAAAAATACTTGCATTTGCCGGGAGCACCCGCGAAGGATCATATAACAAACTGCTGGTAAAAGTTGCGGCGGCTGGGGCTACTGCGGCGGGCGCAGAAGTTACTTATGTAGATTTGCGCGATTTGCCGCTGCCGCTATTTGACGAAGATTTAGAAGCAAAAGAGGGAATGCCAGAAAATGCCCGCCACTTGAAGGAATTGATGGTAGCGCATGACGGGTTTTTGATAGCTTCCCCGGAGTATAACAGTTCAATTACGCCTGTGTTGAAAAATGCGATCGATTGGGTATCGCGCCCAGCACCGGGTGAACCGGGATTGGTGGCATTTACTGGCAAAGTAGCGGTAATTATGAGTGCTTCCCCAGGCGGAATCGGCGGTTTGCGGGGATTAGTGCATTTGCGATCGATCCTGGGGAATATTAACGTATTGGTACTGCCGGATCAGAAAGCAATTCCCCAAGCTTTTGAAGCATTTAATGCTGACGGTACGATGAAAGATCCCAAACAGCAGGACGCTGTTGAGAATCTCGGTGCTAAGTTGTCTAATGTGCTGTCGAAATTAATCGCCTGAAGCAATAAATTCATTTGGCAGTAGGGACACAGCAATGTTGTGTCCCTAATCCTAGTATCTGTTATTTCGCTGGTTGCATCAAGTGCGATTCATAGAATAAAAACCTTGAAACGGCATTGTTAAAATGCCCAAAATCCGACTAATTTCATTAATAAAAAAGTCTCGCTTGTCAATAAAAATTGTGCTGTTACTCAATTTAAGAAACTTCCAATCAGTACCCGTAGTAACAGCCCCATAAATGCTTTCAATTTGCTCTCCGCTGCGCTGATTAAATAATTGGGCGGCTACCATTTCGGCAATACACTGGCCTAAACCGGATTTAATACTTTCATTCTTAGCCTCTGTGATAGTAATTACGGGGGCGCGAATTTCATAGGAATCCTTCGATGCAGTGAGAATATAATCGCAATACCCGTTTAAGCCCGCTTCTACATCTACATTTAATTCTGAACCAGAGAAAAAACCAACTTGAAAATTAAATTGCCGCCTGACTTCCAATAATATTGGAGCAATAATTAATTCAGCGCGAGCCTTTTCTGTATTAATTGCAGTAGCTAAAGACAGGTTTTCAGTTAAAGTAGTTTGCAAATAGGAACTTGGCTGTACCTCTGGGATATCACTAAACAAATTTAAAGGTTCTTCTACGGTTAAATTAAAAGATTCTCTAACTTTCGCTAAAGTTGTAAAGTCGCTGTATGCCACAGGTTAACCTCCTTGCTCGATTTTGGCGATCGCATTCTCAAATTGCTACAATTATAATTGATTGCCTGTTATACTCAACCCCAAATTAACATGACATTCACCGGAGATCCCGACTCAGCACCTGCTTTGCCCACAGCAGCAGAAGCAGCGGTTGCCAAAACCAGTAGCCGCGCTTTAGAATCGCACTTGCAAAATCATCCGTCTGGCGAATCTCTCAAATTGATATTAAACGAAAAAGAGGGAAAGACAATTGACATACCTGCCGCAGCATTGCCACTGCTATTAGCGATTTTGCAACAGACAAGCAGCGGCAATACTGTCAAGCTGATTCCAATTACTGAGGAACTCGATATCTGGCAGGTTGAGGCCATACTCAATGTCTCCCGCGAGTATGTGTGGAAGTTGCTAGATTCTGGCGAAATTCCTTACAAAATGGTAAGTACCTGTCGCCGGATACGTTATGAAGATGTAATGAAATATAAAAAGCAGGATTATGACAAAAGAAGTAAAATACTTGACGAACTTGTCGCAGAATCAGAAGCACTCGGTTTGTACGACTAACTCATGGAAATTGTAAAAGTTGTCTGCGATGCTAATGTTTTGTATTCAGCCGCACTCCGCGATTTTTTGATGGAATTAGCAGTTGGTGATGTGTTTGAGCCGAGGTGGACAGAAGAGATTCACGGCGAGTGGATGAGAAACGTGCTTCAAAACAATCCAAATCTCACATTAGAACAGCTTGCCAGAACCAAAAATCTGATGAATGCAAGCATTAAAAATTGTGTGGTGACTGGCTACGAGCCAATTATACCAGAGTTGGAACTCCCAGATCCGGGCGATCGGCACGTTCTAGCAGCAGCAATTCATTCTCGCGCGGATTTTATCGTTACTTTCAATCTCAGGGATTTTCCTGTGGAGAATCTCAAACAATATAACATTGAACCGCTGCACCCAGATCAGTTAATCATGCGCTTTCTCAACTTAAAGTTTGAAGGTGTATGCAAAGCAGCCGAGAAACAAAGAATCAGGCTCAAGAATCCGCCAAAAACGCCTGACGAGTATTTACAAACGCTGGTAGAATTGGGACTGCCGCTGTCAGCAACTCGGATGCGAGAATTGTGCTATCGAGATTAGTTCGATCGCCAACCACAGACTTTTCCGAGTTTCTTCCCAGGTGTATTCTTGTATCTTCCCACAGGCTAACTCTTCGACATAGCCCATATACCACTCATCTACTTTTTCCCACACCGCAGTAAATATATTTACCCTTGTGCCTCTACTTGAAAACGGGTATAATTTTATTTCCTAGAGATAATAGCTCGTGGAAAACATTACCACAAATTGTACCAAAACCGCATCACCCGATCGACGTAAAACAAAACCACCCGATCGCAGATTGGCAGAAATAGACAAGAGTAGACATACTTAAACCATCGGTCATCGGTCGGTATATTTCTTCCAAACAGCACGGCAGGCGTGGGAGACTCCTCCGTCACGCCTGCCCTGCAGTTTTATTTGATAATTGTTCGATTTCCTACGGGATAGCTTCGCTCGCGCGTAAATCACCCCATTTTTTTCTTCTTCCAAGCCTCCACAAACGGCAAAAACACCGACACCAACTCCTGCCGATTCATCACCAAAGTCGGATAAGAAATCCTCCCGTAATTCTTCCCCACTTCCAGCGGAAAAATAGCCTGAGATTCCAGCGGTAGCCAAACCGCACCCGCCGCCTTCACAATTACCCAACTCCCCGCAATATCCCAAATTTTCGGAGTCGCTTCCACTCCTCCCATAGCCACACCAGAAGCCACAGTCAAAAAATTGTAACTAGCCATACCCAACATCCGAATTTTACTCGGAAGATGAGGCCCGATTCCCACACTCCGGGAACACAAATTAAAAATATGATTCCCGCTCATCTTATCAGCACTCGGAGAAATCGGCCGATTGTTCAAAAACGCACCTTGAGGCATATTTGTCAGTACATTGTCGCCTGCCAAATCCCCTGCATAAAAACCGTGAAAAAACTGATTCACCGGTGGCAAATGCACGCAGCCAAAAACCGGAGTTCCCCGATACAATAAACCCAAAGAAATCCCCCAAATCGGAATTCCCCTAGCAAAATTAGTCGTAGCATCCAGAGGATCGACAACCCAACACCATTCCTTATCTGGGAAAACGTGTTCTCCTTCCTCACTCAAAATTCCGTGACTGGGAAAAGTAGATGCGATCGCACTTCTAATCTCCGCATCCGCCCAATTGTCAGACTGCGTAACCAAACTCCCATCATCCTTCTCATCCGCTTGTGCAGAACCGAAATCTTTCAAAAACTGCTCGCCGACTGTCTTGACAGTAGTCTGAGAAAAACTTAAAATAGACTCCCAAAAATCATTCATTAGTTATTGGTTATTGGTTATTTGTTATTGAAACTAACAACTGGCAACTGGCAACTGCCAACTGAGGAAATATCAGTCTAATTCATTTTCAAGAATAGTGGCGATCGCACTTTTAGCATTATCTTGAAACTCCCCAACATCCACCCTACCCAACAGCCAAACAGCCAGAATCATACCCACCGCCGGCACAGCAAACACCAACCCATAAGCCAACATCGGCACCCCAAACAAACTTCTGCCCAAATCCAAAATAGCACCGCCAGTAATCGTCGCCACACCCCGCGCCATCGCCTGCGACAAACCCCAAGCACCAATAAAAGTCCCAGCAGTTTCCGCCGCAGTCAAATCCAACATCAAACTCAGCGCACCCGTCGTAGTAATACCCGAAGCTAAACCAAACAACATTAAAGCAGACTTAAACACAATTGGATTACCTGTGAATCCAGATAAAATAATTAAACCAAAACAAGCCGCCACCGACAAACAGCCCAACCTAATCGTATTTTGCTTGCCAATGCGCGGCACAATTAAAAAACCAGTTGCGCTCAAACCGATCAGAGTACCAGTACCATAAATAGCATTCAACTGCGTAGTTTCCGAAATCGACATCTTAAAAATTTCCCCGCCGTAAGGTTCCAAAACCGCATCCTGCATAAACAAGCAAATTGTCATAATCAGCAGGAAAGTAAAAAACAAACCAGTTTGGCGGCTAGCAGTCAAAATCCGCAGCGCACTTCCCAGAGTAATTTTATCTTCTCGATTCACTGCGGACGATCGCATCTTGTACCGCGAATACTTTTTCTCAACGCCAAAAGTTGCAATCCCCACCAACAGCAAAACCAGCGCCGGCACCTTCACAAACAAACCATTAATCGAAGCCTGCAACACTTCCCGCGGCACATCCCCATCAATTTGCTTCAGCAAACCGCTGCTAACAATCGCCCCGATAATAATACCAACCATCAGCATCGACCACACCACACCCACCAACTTCGATCGATCCTCCTCATCGGAAACATCCACCAACAAAGCCGCAAAAGGAGTCGAACTCGAACAAATAGCAATACCGTAAAGTGCAAAAATCAAACCCAACAAACCCACCCAACCGTAAGTAGGAGTAGTCCACCCCACAGCCTCCAAACTGCTACCCAAGCGCCACATCACCTGCACTGCCAAAAAAGCAGAAATCACAAACAAAACCCCGCCCATCCACACATAACCTGTGCGGTGATGGCCAAACAAAGGCTTAGCATCAGACATTTGCCCGAACCACACCCTAGCCGGGGCGACAAACTGGTGCATAGCCAGCGTACCAGCCACCACAGTAGCCGGAATCGCCAACTCCTTAATCATCACGCGATTGAGCACCCCCAGGGTCAAAATCGACATCATGCCCAATCCCATCTGAAACAAACCCAACCGGAACATAGTCAGGAGGGTAACTCTCTTGATGGCAGGAGTCGCGGAATCTGTTAATCTTGAATCTGGCAAACGGTCGATCGACATAACTATTCAAATAAACACAGCATTTGCATTTATAGTAACTGAGATATCGCAACCAGCCGCGTTTCCTCCCCCGGCTAGAAGCTCGATCGCGATTATTCGTATAAATTCATATAAAAATAAAGAGAATCAATAACTGTGGATTTACCAACCGTGACAACCATTACCCTAGGACAAAATGGCCCAGCCGTCATTCCCCTGTGCGTCGGAACTTGGGCTTGGGGCGACAAACTATTTTGGAACTACGGCAGCAACTACGGCGCCGCCGAAGTCGAAGCAGCATTCAAAACATCCCTTGACAGCGGAGTCAACTTCTTCGACACAGCCGAAGTCTACGGTAACGGCTTGTCAGAAGAATTGCTGGGGCAGTTTATCAAAAAAACCAGCCAACCCGTGCAAATAGCCACCAAATTCGGCCCCGTACCTTGGCGGATTACAGGAAAATCAGTTTCCGAAGCCTTGAGTGCCAGCTTAAAACGTTTGCAAGTAGAACAAATAGCCCTCTACCAAGTGCACTGGCCCTTCACTTTTTTACTCAGTCAAGAAACCCTGATGAACGCCTTAGCCGATGAAGTAAAACAAGGCAGAATTCAAGCAGTAGGAGTCAGCAACTATTCAGCAGAACAGATGCGCCAAGCCCACAAAATACTAGCAGCAAGAGGCGTTCCCCTAGCAACAAATCAAGTCCGTTACTCCTTGCTGTCGCGGCAAGTAGAAAAACAAAGAATTGTGAGTGCAGCCCGCGAATTGGGAGTCACAATTTTAGCTTACAGCCCCTTAGCCCAAGGATTGCTCACCGACAAATACACAGCCCAAGAACCACCTACAGGAGCCCGCAAAATGGACTCCCGCTTCAGCAAAAGCGGTCTGGAAAAAATTGAATTAGTCATGTCTACCCTGCGGAAAATGGGCAGAAAGCGCGATCGAACTCCGGCCCAAGTTGCCCTAAACTGGTTAATATGCCAAAACGGAGTCATCCCCATTCCCGGCGCCAAAACCGCCAAACAAGCCCAAGAAAATGCAGGCGCTTTAGGTTGGAATTTGAGCCAAGATGAAGTCAATCAATTAGAACTAATGACTCGTCCTTGGCGAGAATAAATTTGTTAATTGTTGACTGTTGACTGTTCGCTGTTGGCCGTAGGTTGGGTTTTACTTCACTCTACCCAGCCTACAGTTCACTTTCTTCTCCCCTCTTCCCTCTTCCTTATTCCCTCTTCCCTCTTCCTTCTTCCTTCTTCCTTCTTCCTTCAATTATTATGAAAATCTTAACTGACTGGGGCTTCACGCGCGAAGGCTGGCGCAACAACAGCCGCGGCGAATATTTAGTTTTGCTTCAAGGAGGATTGCTCACAGGATTTGTAATCTTACCAGTTTATCAACTGCCAGGATTAAAAATTCAATCAACCCACTTACTTTATATTATCTGGTTTATGGCCAGTATTCTCGGCTTAACCGGATTAATTTTCATCATCAAAGGATTGATAGACTTAGGAAAAAACCTCACACCTTTACCATATCCCAGAGAAGACGGAGAATTAGTCCAAACAGGCATTTACGGAATAGTGCGGCATCCATTATACAGCGGCTTAATTTTAGCAGCCCTCGGCTGGACACTTTTTCAAATGAGCATATCCCACTTAATAGCCAGCGCACTATTAATAATACTTTTCGAGATCAAAGCCAACCGAGAAGAAACCTGGTTAACCAAAAAATATCCAGAGTATTCAGAGTACCGCCAAAAAGTCAAAAAACTAATTCCCGGAATCTATTAACAGTTCGATCGCCCGTAGTTTGCGATCGCAAATGAATCAGTTTAGATTTCGGTATTGTTTTTACCTGAGTCTAGACCACCCTAAATTCTCCTTAAAAAGACCCACTTTGAGCTACTTTTCGAGCAATCGTTCTCTAACATACTCGGCGATCGCCGGTTGTAGCATTAAATTTGTTGATGCGGTATAATTGAGCGATCGCTCATCGAAAATGAGCGATCGCTCCGCTAGGGATTCCAATGCTTCCATCAGTTGTCGGCCCGAAACTTTGGGTAAAATTTCTGTTTTTAAATTCGCAGGAGTCGCTCTTTCTTGATTAATTGCAATCCCATACATAATTTGTTGTTGTAAAGGAGACAAGCGATCGAACTGGCGATCGAGCAAATCCCAAAAATCGCTAAAAACAGTATTTCCTTGCGCTAAAAATGCGTCAATGTCACCGCTAAAAATAGTTTTAATCGTAGTTGCAGCAAGTTTGATGGCGAGGGGATTACCACCAAAATGGTTGACAATATTTTGACACTGCAATAGCGTTGCTTTTAATCCTTTATCGGCGAGGATTTTCTGGCATACGGGCGGTGAAACTCCGAAGAGTTGGAGCGATCGCACGGGTGAATTTTCGCCCGATCGCACGGCAAATCCGCCAGGTTTTTCTCGTCCAGTTAAAATCAGACAACTTTGGTGAGTTTCGTCAGCAATGCGCGCAAATAACTGTCGGTAATCTTCATATCCTTGTTGGTATTGTCCGCTGCGATTTCCCCCTTGCAAAATGGATTCCAGATTGTCGAGAATTAACAAACAGCGTTGTTGTCGCAACTGTTCCATGAGAGCAGAAATAGAGTTATTTGTTGTCGCTTCGGAACCAGTTAAAATCGGTAAAATATTGCTGAGGATAGCCTCTAAGGTTGGTGCTTGCTGCAAACTCCGCCAAATTACGAATTCAAATTGAGATTGAATGTGCTGGGCGAGTTTGACAGACAGAGAAGTTTTGCCGATACCGCCAAGTCCAAAAATACCGATCGCACGGGTAGAATTGTCGCTAATCCAAGTTTCTAATGTTTCTAATTCTTGCAGGCGGTTGTAAAAATAGGAAACATCGATCGCTTCTCCCCAATCTTGAGTGCTGCTATCTGCTTCGCTAGCGTGCAAGATGCCCGCACTGCAATGCTGGTAGCGGCGCAAGACTGCTTGCAGATTTTGCTTTGAGATTTTTTCGCCGATGATTTGAGAGAGCTTTCGCCACAAATGCGAACCGACTTTTTTAGTATAATCGTGTTCGTATTGGTGGCGATCGGCTATTTCTTGATAAGAGTGTCCTTCCCAAGTTTCTAGAAAAATGATGGATTGAATATCATTTAGTTTGTGCTTTTTGTTAGCGGATTGTAACAGATTATCGAGGAGGGCGATCGCCTCTTGTGGTGTCATAGTTTGTTATTTTGACTTATTCAGTAGATTTACTGATTATTCTGAGTGGGGGTTGTTTCTCAGGATAGAAAATAAATTTACTGAATTAACCGGGATTTAGCCCCTTTTACACTCGGCGGTTGAAACCGCGTCTACACATACAAAGTCCGCCTGCGCGGACTAAGAAATAAGAGCGGTATTGTAACGGATTTGAGATCAGGTGAAATCTCAAATCTAGAATCGGGGGAATTTACGCAATTTTACAAAAGATGGTTACTTTTTCTCACCGACAGGGCGGGGGAATTTACGCAAGTTTACAAAAGATGGTCACTTTTTCTCACTGGCAGGGCGATTGAGGATGGTTTATCAATAGGTTAGACCGTAAGGTTAACTGTTGTTCACCCTAAACAACATTTGCAACTGTATTCACGTGCTTGAAGAAGACACCTATGACTACGTACACTGTTCAATCTGGAGATACTCTGTCAGTTATCGCTCAAAAATTCTACAGCGATGCTAATTTATGGCAGAGAATTTATGATGCTAACCGTGGCATTATTGGAGACAATCCCGATCGGATTTTTCCAGGGCAAAATCTTGTAATTCCTGATTCTATTAGTCCTAGCGGTAGAACATACACTGTCCAACCTGGAGATACTCTGTCAATTATTGCTCAAAAATTCTATGGCGATGCTAATTTATGGCAGAGAATTTATGATGCTAACCGTGGCATTATTGGAGACAATCCCGATCGGATTTTTCCA